>JAFVBU010000002.1 GCA_017479805.1 Ruminococcus sp. | reverse complement strand
GGGGAGGTCGTCCATAACAAGAGCGTACTCGTCGGAATCGCCCACAACAGGCTCAACGGATATCTGGTCAAAACCAGCCTCATACAGCGCAAAAACGTCGTTGCTGAAGTCCTTGTTGCGGTTGGTGAATGTGCCTCTTACATAGTACTCCTTGTCGCCTCTGCCCTCGACCAGCTTTTTGTACTTGGGGATTATCATATCATAGCATCCCTGACCGTTTGGAAGAACTCGGAAATAGTCATTGACTTCCTTTCTTCCGTCGATGGAGAGGACAACGTTGGACATTTCCTTATTGATGAAATCTATCTTCTCGTCATCCAGAAGCAGTCCGTTTGTGGTGATGGTGAAGCGGAATTTCTTGTTGAATTCCTTTTCACGGCTTCTTGCGTACTCCACTATCTGCTTTACCACGTTGAAGTTCATCAGCGGCTCGCCGCCGAAGAAGTCCAGCTCAAGGTTTGGTCTGTTGCCCGAATTTTCGAGGAGAAAGTCAATAGCGTGCTTTCCTGTTTCGAGGGACATGAGCTTGCGTCCCTTGCCGAAATCGCCTGTTGAAGCGAAGCAGTACTTACAGCGTAACTGGCAGTCGTGGGCGATATTCAGGCACATAGCCTTGACGGGGGAAGCAACGGAATACTTGGCGTACTTCTCGTAATCGTCCTCGGAAAAGAGTATCTTGTCATTGTAAAGCTCTGTAATTTCGTCATAGCAGGTGCTTATCTCCTCGGCAGGGTACTTGTCTGAGAGCTTGTCTATCACCTGCTGTGGACATTTATCCTCAAAGGGCGGCTCGATGATATCGAGGAGGTCGTAGGTCAGCTCGTCCACAAGGTGGACACCGCCGCTGTTGACATCCAGAACTATATTGAAGCCGTTGAGCTTGTACTTATGTATCATTGAAAACAACCTTTCGTAAAAAATAGAGGCAGCATTTTCATACTGCCTCGGCTTTGTGCTGAAAAATGATTATCTCTCGCACTTCTGGTTAGCAACTGTGCAGGAAGTCTTGCAAGCAGACTGGCAAGAAGCCTGACATTTACCGCATCCGCCATTCTTAGCAGATTCCTTGAGATTAGCCTTATTGATAGTTTTGATGTGTTTCATTTTATTATCCTCCGTAGGTATTTGCGGAACCTCTCCGCATAGTCATTACTGTTATTATATCACATTTTAAAATACAATGCAACCCCCATACGAAATTTTTCTTTGAAAAATTTCTCAATTCGTAATTCATAATGCATAATGCATAATTATTGTGTTCGCTCCGCTCACAAATTTAAAAATATAATCCGTCCACAAAGTGGACACCGCAAATTACAAATTACGAATTAATTATGCATTATGAATTAATCATTTTCTTCCAGCTCAATAAGCAATTCAAAGTCCTCGTCCATTTTCTGTTTCAGTGCGTCTATTTCGGCGCATTTGCTGTTCATCAGCTCATAGTCGCTGTAGACCTCCTCTTTGGTTATCTCCTCGGAGAGAGAGTCTATTTTTGCCTGTAATTCGTCAATTTCCTTTTCAAGGCGGCGCATTTCGTTCTTCCTTGCGGCATCGGCACTTCTCTGCTGCTTGCTGCGGTAGGTCTTAACCTGCTTTTCCTTTGCGGCTTCGGCTGCCTTTGCGAACTTCTCCGCATCGGCGATACGCTTCTGCTCTGCCTGCTCCTCACGGAGAACGTCCAGATACTTCTCAAAGCCGTAGTTATGCTCACGGTAGCCCCCGTCGGTCAGCTCAATAAGGCGGTCGGCGATCTTGCTCAGCAGATAGCGGTCATGGGACACGAATATGATAGTTCCCGTGTACTCCTGCAACGCCTCCTCGATAGCCTCCTTTGAGCTGAGGTCGAGGTGGTTTGTAGGCTCGTCGAGGATGAGGACATTTCCGTGCTCCTGCATCATAATGGCAAAACACAGCTTCGCCCTCTCTCCGCCGCTGATAACTCCCGTTTCCTTGAAAACGTTCTCCCCCACCAGTCTCACCTGTGCAAGGAGACTGCGGACTTCAAGCTCGGACATGGACGGATAGCGGCTGTGAAGCTCCTCCATAACGGTCAGCGCCTTGTTGAGATTGGTGCTTTCCTGCTCGAAATAGCTTATTTTGATGTTGCTGTTCCAGCGGACAAGTCCCTTGTGGGGAAGCTGCTCCTGTATGATACGCAGAAGTGTGGACTTGCCTATGCCGTTGTCGCCGATTATGCCTATTTTCTCACCTCGGCGCACTTCAAAATTTATCTCGTCCACAAGAGTTTTCCGTGCACTTCCCTCGCCTACGGAAATATCGATGCCCTTTACCTTTAAGATATCAAGGGGCGGCTCTACGCCGTAGGTGAAGCGTATCTTCGCAGATTTCGTGTCGTGGAAGGGCTTTTCTATGCGTTCCATCTTTTCAAGCTGTTTTCTGCGGCTCTGCGCCATTTTAGTGGTGGACGCACGGACGAGGTTGCGGGCAACATAGTCCTCCATCTGTGCTATCTGCTTCTGCTGCATTTCGTATTCCTTTTCACGGCGAGCGTCGTTTTCCTCACGCTGACGGACGAAAGCGGTGTAGTTGCCCTTGTATCGGGTGAGAGTTCCACGCTCTATCTCGCAGATGGACGTACACAGGCGGTCGAGGAAGTAGCGGTCATGGGAAACTATCAGAACAGCGCCCTTGTAGCTTCTCAGGTAGTCCTCCAGCCACATGATGGTCTTGAAGTCAAGGTGATTGGTAGGCTCGTCGAGGATGAGGAGGTTCGGTTCTTCAAGGAGCAGACGGGAAATGCAGAGTCTGGTCTTTTCGCCGCCGCTGAATCCCGATACCTTGCGGTTCAGCTCGTCCCCTGTGAAACCCATGCCGTTGAGGATGGTGCGTATCTTCACATCGGTGTTGTAGCCGTCGTTAGCCTCCACCCACGAGGAAAGCTGCTGGTATTCGTCGGCGGCAGAATCATCGCCCATTTCTATCTCTATCTCGATCTCACGGAGGCGGTCAATGGCACGGTGGATATCGGCAAAAACGCTTCTCATCTCGTCGATGACGGTGTTCTCGGAATTGAGACCGCCCATCTGTTCGAGGTAGCCGATAGTGGTCTTTGAGGCAAGTGAGATAATGCCGTCCTTTTCGGTGGTGCGGTCGGGGTCAACAGAGCCTGTGAGAATTTTCAGCAGTGTGGACTTACCGCAGCCGTTGTTGCCCACCAGACCTATCTTGTCGCTCTCGTCGATGGTCAGCGAAACATTATTCAGCACCTGATTGCCGTTGTAATACTTATTTATATTTATAAGGCTTGCAAGCATTTT
>JAFVBU010000167.1 GCA_017479805.1 Ruminococcus sp. | reverse complement strand
CGCGAAAAAGGGGGCGCAGGCTCTGCGCTTATAACATGAAAGTCTGAAAAAAGCAATAGGGAGAATAGTTATTAGTGGTCAGTGAAGGTATCGCCATCATAACTACGCACTAACGGCTAACTTCTCATGCCGACTGTTTTCGTCAGGGGACTACATCTGCCACGGTTGACAATTTCTCCCGTATAGTGTATAATTTTATGCAGACAGGAGATGATATTATGCGCTCAAAAGGTACTAAAACTATTGCCGAGAACCGCAAGGCACGCCACGACTATTTCGTACTCGAATCCTATGAAGCAGGAATCGAGCTTGTGGGTACAGAGGTAAAATCCATTCGTCAGGGCGGTGTCAATCTCAAGGATTCATGGTGCTCCATCGACAAGGGCGAGCTTTTCGTCCGCGGTATGCACATCTCCCCCTATGAAAAAGGCAATATCTTCAACCGCGATCCCATGAGAGTGAGAAAGCTCCTCATGCACAAGCGCGAGATCAATAAATTATACGGAACTCTCAAGCAGGAGGGACTTTCCCTCATCCCCCTCAGCCTTTATTTCAAGGACTCACGGGTAAAAATGCAGCTTGGGCTCTGCAAGGGCAAGAAGCTCTACGACAAACGCGCCGACATCGCAAAACGCGACGCGAACCGCGAAATAGACCGCAACCTCAAATCACGCAACAGATAAGGAAGGGTACTCCATGCTGACACCGCAGCCACTCAAAAAGGGCGACAAGGTCGCTGTAATTTGTCTTTCAAGCGGCGTTATCGGCGAGCCATACTGCGCTCACGAAAAAGAGCTTGGCGAGAAAAAGCTCCGCGAAATGGGGCTGGAGCCTGTCTTCACAAGACACGCTCTCAGGGGGGCTGACTTTATCCTCAGTCACCCCGAGGCTCGTGCCGCAGACCTTAAAGAAGCCTTTCTTGATGACTCGGTAAAGGGCATTATAACTTCCATAGGCGGTATCGAGACCTTCCGCACATTCCCCTATCTCATGGAGGACGAGAAATTCATAAACGCTGTAAGGCAGCACCCGAAGTTCTTCCTTGGCTTTTCCGATACCACCAACAACCACCTCATGTTCCACAGGCTGGGCTTGCAGACCTTCTACGGACAGGCTTTCATGTGCGATATCGCCGAGCTTTCGGGGGATATGCTCCCCTACTCAAAGGCACAGTTTGAGAGCTGCTTTGCGCCTTACCACGGCAGGAAGATAACGCCTTCCGATGTATGGTACGAGGAGAGGAAGGACTTCTCCGCCGCCGCTGTGGGAACTGCTCCCGTTTCGCACAAGGAGGAGCACGGCTATGAGCTGCTGCAGGGCGCTCCCGTATTTGAGGGCGAGCTGCTGGGCGGATGTATCGACAGCATGGGTGAAATGCTCATTGGAGGAAATACAGAGCGGTACGACAACGTTCTCGCCGACCTGTTCAGGGCTTGTCCGCAGCTCAGAGAGGACTTCCTGAGACAGGCTGAGATAACAGAAAAGTACAATATTTTCCCCACCGCCGAGGAGTGGAAAGGCAAGATACTCTTTGCAGAAACAAGCGAAGAGATGCCGTCTCCCCAGCGCCTGAGAGAATGCCTTGAAGCACTGAAGACACGGGGCGTTTTCAGCAATATAAATGGGATCATCGTGGGCAAGCCCATGAACGAGGTAAACTATGAGGAATACAAGGAAGTATGGCGTGATGTTGTGAACGATCCGCAGCTTCCAATACTCTATAACGTAAACTTTGGTCACGCCGCACCGAGAGCTGTACTCCCATATGGAGCTATGGCGCGCGTTGACGCTGACAAGCAGGAAATAACGCTGCTGTAACAAATACCGATACTGTTTGCCGTTGGCAAACGGCTTAGAACAGCCATTTTGCAAGCTTGTTTATTACAAAAGCGCTTTCAAGCACTTGATTTTTAGAAATATCAGACGCTCCGCTGAGTATTCCCTCGGCGGAGTTTTTTATGCCATTGTCAGCCCCATATTTTCTTCTTCCGACTCGTCTGTGACCGTTTCAGCTTCCTCTGCGAATCTGCTTTTCACGTTATTCTCCTCTCGGGGAAACCTCAGTGCATTAGTTACAGAATCGCAGTTTCCGTCTCTTTCATACTGAACAATTATTCATGATGCTCGTTAGCTTGCGATAATAAAGTATGAAGAATAATCAACGCAAAATCACACATTAGTACCAAAATGTTTGTATATAATAACAAAGTTTATGTCCGACTATTGACATGAGAATGATTTCGTGATATGATATGCAACAGTGTTGCAAATGATGAGATCGGAGGAGAACAGTGGCTAACAGGATAGAAGGTGTTACCGAAAAACTGCTTGAACAGGCTATGAAAGAATTTCTTGACAAGGGCTATACTGCCGCTTCATTGAGAACTATCGCCGAAAATGCAGGCACTACTCCTCGTTCCGTATACACAAGATACGGCGACAAGGAAGGGCTGTTTGCTGCTCTTGTCTCGGAGTGTGCCGATAAGCTGAAAAGTATGTTCACCTCCTACATGGACAGCTATGACACCCGTCCTGTTGACGAGCAGAAAAACCTCTTTCACGATGATAAATTCGACGCAGAATACAAGGACTACATATACTCGATCATCGACTTTATCTACGAAAATCTCAATATTTTCAAGCTTCTGATATGCTGCAGCAAGGGTACTCGTTTTGCAGATTTCGTGGATGAGATAGTTTCCGTTGACGAACACCATACGCTGATGTATATTCAGCGCACAGGCAATCAGGTCATCAGCTCGGGCAGAGCGACTCCGCAGCTGATACATCTGCTGTGCAGTTCCTATGTACACGGCTTTTTTGAATTTGTCCGCCATGATATGGAAAAGGCTGAGGCGCTCAGGTATATCCTTCAGCTCAGAACCTTTTTCGCCTGCGGCTGGGATCATTTATTCAATATATGATCCCTTATTTTACGCATTAAAGTTAGTATATTCTAACTTAATAATATTTCCCAAGGAGGATATTTATGAAAAAATTACTATCACTTTCCATTGCTTCTGCAATGGTCATTTCTCTGTGTGCCTGCGGGGCAAAATCAGAGTCTTCCTCAAGCAAGCCCGAGTCATCTTCGGCTGTTGAACTCAGTTCTGCCGAACAGCTTCTCGAAGATGTAAGAGGCACTTATGACGAGCTGTTCACAGTCATCTGCGACGATAAATACGATCAGGTCTGGCTGGATAAATGCGAAGCTATCGTAGGTGCTGATATGGCTGCTGACTGTGCCGAGATGCTGAAAAATGCCTGCACAGGCACTGTTTACGGTGAGGCCGCTGTAAAGAAATACACTGATCCCGAGGAGGCACAGTTCGACTGCTATTTCATCAACGGCGTAGATCAGTTCGTTTTCGACGGAAGCACCATCTCGGGTCTTGATGAAAAGGGAGAAAAAGTTTTCGAGCATGAGTATTCCTATGTTAAAGACCTTTCTCTCGGCGGAATGATGGACGGCTTCCTCTATGAAACGTCCGACGAAGATGCAGGCGAATTCAGATATTTCTT
This sequence comes from Ruminococcus sp., assembly GCA_017479805.1. Classification (GTDB taxonomy): domain Bacteria; phylum Bacillota; class Clostridia; order Oscillospirales; family Ruminococcaceae; genus Ruminococcus. The sequence goes on along the minus strand of JAFVBU010000167.1, from coordinate 15,790 downwards.
CATGATGCCCGATACTCCCGTAACTACATATCACATTGAATTCCGCTACGGAAGCGATGAAGCCGCACTTGCCGAATACGCTGAGGGCGACTACGCTTACTGGCTGGCAGCAGGGATACCCGCAGACTGCGACGACAAGCTTATTGATAATGTTATCGGTCTCTTTGTTGAAGAAAACCTTTCCGAAACGGGCGATGAAGCTTCAACGGACTCCGAAGGCGATACTCTCGAGATAGGCACTGCCGAGGAGCTTGTATCTTTTGCAAAAAGCGTAACCGATGGTTCTATGGGCGGATACGCAGGCAAGACCGTTGTCCTCACTGACGATATCGACTGCACTGACATTGAGTGGACTCCTATCGGCACTATGGACCTTGAAGATATGAGCAACTATGATTGTATGTTCCAGGGCGTATTCGACGGTAACGGACACACTATCTCAAATGTAACCTTCGACAGCGATACCCCGATCTGCGGTGCAGGTATCATAGGTATGAATCTGGGCGAGGTCAAGAACCTTACCGCCAAGAATATCAATATCCACTGCACAGATACCTACTCAATGGCTATCGGCGGTGTTGTCGGATACAACATGGGCGAGATACACGATGTTACTCTCACAGGTGAAAATGAGATCGCAGGTGTCAACGCTATCGGCGGTATCACAGGCGGTTCAACAAATCACGTCCACGACTGCACAGTTGATGGTACTACTATCAGGGTACTCGGCGACAACGATTTCTCAGACGGAAGAATAATCCAGTGCGACGTTGCTGAGTGCGGCGGCCTCATTATCGGAGGAAGCTTCGGCGGAACTATCGAAAACTGCACAGCAAAGGGAAAGATCATTGCTGAGGGCAATGAACCTGTTGGTATGGGCGGTATTGCAGGCTGCCTTGAAATGATGGACAGCGTTACCGACTGTACAGCTGATGTTGAGATAATCTCTGCAAAGGGCGGTCATGCTATCGGAGGTCTCTGCGGATACAGCGGTACTCACTCGGTAGGAGATATCGCTCTGGCTACAGAGGGCGTTGAGTCCCACGCTTATCCCGGCATTATCAAGAACTGCAGCGTTACTGTCAAGATGAACGTTCCCGGTGCGACCCATGTAGGAGGTCTTATCGGAACAGGACTTTACTACTACGGCGAGGAGACAGCTTTCAAGATCGTTGACTGCTCAGTCAAAGCCGAGATCACAGGTGCTGTTACTCCGGGTGCTGTTGCAGGACGTGCCGAAAACAGCGTTATCGAAAGCTGTAAAGCCGAGGTAACTCTGGACGGTGCTGAACTCACCGATGAGATAGGCAAAACCGACAAGATGTATGAAAGTGCCGATCAGGAAGGCGCAGAAGAAGCCGAAGTAACTCAGGAAGCTGAGAAAAAAGATGCTGCATAAAATGAGGTGATAACATGGGGCTTTTCAGAAACTACGTTAGTCAGACAAGAAAACCCGAGGGTGTTCTCGGCAAAATGATGCTGAAAGGAATGAACAGCGGCCATGCAAAAATGGCTGACTGGGGAATGAGTCACCTCAAAGACTTGTCACCGAGAGCGATCGCTGAAATTGGATGCGGCGGCGGCAGAAATGCAGGCGAACTGCTTAACAGATATCCCGCTGCCGAGGTGACAGCTATTGACTACTCTCCCCTTTCCGTGGAAAAATCACGGGAATTCAACAAGGCTATGATCGAAGCAGGCAGGTGCAGCGTCAGACAGGGCGATGTGTCAGCTCTCGATCTTGAAAAAGATCACTATGACCTTGCAACTGCTTTCGAGACCATCTATTTCTGGAGGGACCTCGAAAAATGCTTCTCTCAGGTAGCCGGCATTCTGAAAAAAGGCGGCACTTTTATGATCGTCAACGAATCAGACGGAACTGATAAAGCAAGCCTAAAATTCGAGGAAATAATCGACGGTATGAAGTGCTATACCACAAAGCAGATAAGCTCTGCTCTTAAAACGGCAGGCTTCTCAAGTGTGAAGACATCCCACCATAAAGACAAGCCGTGGATAACGGTTATCGCTGTAAAATAAATAACAAAAGGTCACTTAAACAAGTGACCTTTTGTTATTCTTTCAGACAGATGATCATTTACCTTTTTGCTATTATCCCATGACATTTCCATGTAAGAGCATTTATTGCACTGCTTTTTACCGTATCAGGCTGCAAAAGCTTACAATAAGCAAAAAGCATAATAGTTTCTCAACTATTATATATTAAAAAGCAACATGGCGATCTCAAACTTCAATATTATTCAAACCATCACCCGTGCATCCAAGGCCGCATTTAAATGCCGACAAGGATCATTTACTTCATTAATACAGTTCCTTTACGTTATGCCTTCTCATTGATATCCAGAAATCTCTCAAGGCAATACATCTGCCACTTCTGATTGCCGTTGAATTTGCTCATATCAATATCTCTGCGGAATTCCGGTCTTGAAGGTCCCTCCCATGTTTTGAAATAAGCATCAACATATTTGCAAGCGCGAACGATCTCAATGCGGTCCTCAAAAGGTATCATAGCGTGTTTCCCTTTATATGCAACAAGTTCATCAACAGTAACACCAACGATCAGTTTATCGCATAGTCCCTTTGCGTTCTTTAAAAGATTAAGATGCCCTATATGAAAAAGATCATATACGCCGGTTGTATATCCAATAACCATAAAACACAGCACCTTAAAATCATACTTTCATTGTTGTGAAACTGAAAGTAAGCAATCAACAATACGCTTTGCTGCTCCTATATGTTGCAGTCTATATTTTTCGATCAACGCTTTTCTTTTCTCTGCTAACGGGTCTTCGCCATTCAGGAGCATTGCTATATAGGCTTCGATCTGCTGCTGATCTTCAGCTACATACAGACAGCTTTCGATTTTAGAATACTCTTCATTCAGCTCATAATCTGCCTTGCAATAGATTATGGGCTTTCCGGTCAGAAAATAGTTGATAATTATAGATGAATAATCGGTTATCAGGAGGTCAGAACGACTGATCGCCTCCGAAATAAGTGTTCCCGAATCATACGCTATGGAAGCTTCTCTGATACGCCTTTTATAATCATCTGCTTCCTGCTGTTTCATCAATCCCTGTTTAATAAATTCATCAAACATCAACGGATGCGGACGGAAAACAACATCAATACCGGAATAATGACTTTTAATAAAAAACGGTAAGTCCTTATACTCAAAAAAATGAGAACCTCCTATTTCAGGGTCATAAGACCATCGCGGAGTCCAAAGAATATTTTTTATCTCATCTCTTGAAGGATTGTCATAATATACTTCAAGATTAGGATAGCCCAAAGTTTCATATTTTTGGTATTTAAACATCATTCTATGCTCGAATGATCTCTTGAATATCCCTTTCATATACTCGGACTCTAAAAACACAAATGACATATTCCTGAAAAAGGGCAGGTTTGTATTCCCCCGATTAAATACATCTGAACCTGCATATCCATACGGCACATAACAGCATTTAGTGTGTTTGACCAGTTCGGTACTCCTAAGCGGCTTGGGAAGATAATGATCATATGGTCTCTGAAAGAATAAGTAATCCAAATTGAATTTTTTGATATCGATCCATTTTCCATCCGGCTGCAAAGCCTTTATTGCCTCATGGTATATGCTGAGAAAGGGATCGTTTTCGTATGACAGTGTATTTTTATCTGTTTTCAAATCATACGGAGGAACTACTATCAGAAATGTCTCAACATCTGCCCTTGTTCTGAGTTCTTCATAAATACGGACCTCCTTATCCCATACCTCTGCCATCTGAACGATAAACCCTATTCTTATTACATCTGTATTCTTAACCCTGATATTTCGTTTTATATAATAATCAGACCTGATATCCATCACTCGATCTCTAATGATTCTAAACGGCTTTTTTATCAGCTTCTTTATGCTCTTCATAATGACAAATCACTTCCTATTTATGCTTTACGGTATTATTTACAAACTTCATAAGTTCTCTGCGTTTGATTACTGCGGCGATCGCCCCTGCCAGAACAATGGCATATCGCACAACAATTAATTTGTAGGTTGCCATCATTATAAAGCAGACAGCAGTAAATGCAATAAAAATCAATAACAGCATTTTTATATCAAGTGCTTTCATAGAAAAGCCTGATTCCTTAGCAACTTTTCTCATTGTATAATAATTCATAGCTGCAAAAATCATATAACTAATCATGGTTGTGTACCCGGCAGCAATATAGCTGACATGAGGGATCAGTATGGCATTGAGAATAATATTTGCTGCTGCCGCACCAATCGAAGCGTATACTAAATTCTTCTTTTTTTCATAGTAAAACTGTACATTGATGAACAGCTGAGCGTAAAAGAGCAATAAAAGACTTATTGCGACCGGCGGGATGGACCAAATAGCCTCTGCATATTTTTCACCGCCCATGATCAGTATTACTTCCGGAGCCATAATAACGATACACATTATCAGTCCAGCCATTAATACTGCGATGTCGTTTGCGACCTTTGCATTTTCTTCCTCCCTGCCTTCTTTGATTTTTTTATAAAACCACGGAACGTAGGAATTATTAATCGCATTCAGCACAAAAATCAGAACCATTGCCCAAGTATAAGCGACTCCATATATTGCAGCCTTGCCTTTTCCGCAATAATGATCGATCATTAATCTGTCGCTCTGATTAAAGATCATTTGTGACAGATAATATGCCAGCAGCGGAATATTAAAGCCTAAAGCATATTTCCAATACTCTTTATGAAAGACACTTTTACCGCGAACAGCATTCAAGCTGAAAATAATAATGCCGAATGCTGCCGTTACAACAACATGGCCCCATATTCTTGCAGAACCTTTCTGTTCACTCAAAAGAACAAATGCAAGCGAAACAGCTGTATTAGCTACAGACATCAGAAGTGTCAGCGCGACCACAGGCTTATATTCATAATCAAATCGTTTTTTTCCGCTCCATAGGTTTATGGAATTGATCGATAATGTCTCAAGAATAAGAAAGATCACGAACAATGTAGGCAGATCTAAAATATCATTCCAGAACCCCTGAAGCGGTAGATATATCATTAAAAAGAATCCTGAAAGAACCAACCATATACCTTGAATTGAAGAAATGTACCTGTCTCTGTCTTTTTCAAATTTCAGCATTGCAGGTGAAAACGATCCGTAAGCCAGGTTGAGTGTCAGAACGATCGAAAAAATACCGGACCATGACGAATACACCGTCATTTCGCCATATTCATCAGTAGACATAAGCCTTGTAAAAATAGGCATATTTATGAACGAAATGCATTTTTGTACAATACTGCAGAGGGCATAAGTAACCGATGCCCTTGCTTCCTTGGACATCGATCCCCATTTTTGCCTCAGCTTAGGAATTGATAAAGTCAAACACGTTTCCTCCAATTTTAATAATTCTCATTTATTTATAAACTTCAGGAACTCATCATGATCCATGATGTTTTCTGCCTTACAAGGATCAGGAACAGCAAAACACAGCACAATCCCTTTTTCGGCAGAAGAAGAACTCCGATCCGGCAGGAAAGCACCGGAAATGTCTTTTAAAGCGATATGACAAACATGATAAACCAATATAATAATTATACTCCCTAACGTATACAAAATCAAGCTGTTAAGACATAATTCATATTAATTCAGCAATTTAACTAAGCGCCGCATCGAATACTTCACTATCCGTCAGCCAGCTGTTGCTGACAGCAACAAAAGAAGGGCCGTATCATTTTTTTCTGCAATATTATGCAACAATCAATCACAAAACTATTGACGTTAATACTCCCATATGGTATAATGAATATGTTATAAGCAGCTATTCTTTTGTTGCTATCAGCAACAATACTATATAGGAGGCAGATTTGTATGAAGCATCTCTCAATCGCTAAACTGGCAGAGACTGTGGTCGGTAAGAGGAAGGCATTAAAGCTCTCGCAGAGCGCTCTTGCTGACAGGACAGGCATCAACCGTTCACTGCTGTCCAAACTTGAAGCCCTCGATTACACGCCCTCTGTTGATCAGCTTCTGGCTCTCTCCGAGGTTCTCGGCTTCGATCATAATGAACTTTTCGTAGACGATGAGGCGGAAGTAAAAACTGTTGAACGCAAGAAGATTGCGGTTGCAGGCACCGGTTATGTCGGACTGTCCCTTGCAGTTCTCCTTTCACAGCACAACGATGTTACTGCTGTTGATATCGTTCCCGATAAGGTCGAGAAGCTGAATAACTGGCAGTCCCCTATTCAGGACGACTTCATCGAGCAGTATCTTGCGGAGCATGAAGAGCGTCAGCTGTCTCTCACTGCTACGACCGACGGCGAGAGTGCATATAAGGACGCTGACTATATTATAGTGGCAGCACCGACAAACTACGATCCCAAGACCAATTTCTTTGACTGCTCTGCGGTAGAGGCAGTGCTGGAACTCATCAAAAAGGTAACAGCAAAAAAGAAGAACAAGCCCACCATCGTCATCAAGTCCACGATCCCTGTGGGATACACTGTTCAGGTCCGTGAGAAGCTGGACATGGACAATATTATTTTCAGCCCTGAGTTTCTCAGAGAATCAAAGGCTCTTTATGATAATCTGTATCCGAGCCGTATCATTGTTGGCTCCGATGAGAAGAACATGAAGGCTGCCGAGGAGTTTGCTGCACTTTTGCAGCAGGGTGCCGTAAAAACAAATATCGATATCCTTTTTATGGCAACAACCGAAGCAGAGGCAGTAAAGCTGTTCGCTAATACTTATCTTGCACTTCGTGTCAGCTACTTCAACGAACTCGACACATACGCCGAGGTCAAGGGACTTAAAACTGCAAACATCATCAGGGGTATATGTCTTGACCCCCGTGTGGGCGACTACTACAACAATCCATCTTTCGGTTATGGCGGCTACTGTCTGCCGAAGGATACAAAGCAGCTTCTTGCGAACTATCAGAATGTTCCTCAGAACATGATGTCTGCAATTGTTGAGTCAAACAGGACAAGAAAAGATTTCATCGCCGACCGTATTCTCGGGATCGCCGGAACTTACAGCTATTCCGACGGAGGTTTTAATCAGGAAAAAGAGAAGGAAGTTGTGATCGGCATTTATCGTCTGACTATGAAGTCTAATTCGGATAACTTCCGCCAGTCCTCCATACAAGGCGTTATGAAGCGTATTAAGGCTAAAGGTGCAACAATTATCATTTATGAACCGACACTTAAAAACGGCAGCACATTTTTCGGTTCACTCGTTGTTAATGACCTGAAAAAATTCAAGAAGAAGTGCGGCTGTATCGTGGCAAACAGATATGACAGCGTCCTCGATGATGTTAAGGAAAAGGTTTATACACGAGACCTGTTCAGAAGAGATTAATGCAGATCATGCACATACTGCGATTTCAACAGACATGACAGTACAGATACAATACTGTGTATTTGGCATAAACACGGCGGTTCGGTTTTACCGAACCGCTTTTTTAATAGCAAATCAGTATTCATTTTGTCCACCAAGCACAATAATATAACGCCAAAAGGCTTATGTACTCCCGTTGACAGCGGGTGTTATTCTTTTCAGCACAAATGTTACATTTTTGGAGCTGCATTTGGATAATTTAAGATATATAAAGGAAAAGCCCCTCTGCTCTTTCAGTTCAAAAGCAACATTATTTAAGAAAATATTATAATCATAAGGTGAATTTGCGAATTCATTTTATCCACCTCGCAATTTTTGGGCAATGCAAGTAAACAAATTATTATCAAACAGGCAATCAAAGTAAAAATATTGGTAAAATTCTTTGATGAACAGCAAGAAATTGCGTTTTTTCTGACCAAATCTTGCTGAGAAATAGTCAAAAATTGCCGTCTTGTTAATAATTGCTTTACAAATTCAGCATTTTATTGTATATTAACATCAAAGATAATAAACAATAATGCCAAACTAAAGGAAAGAAAATTATACATTTTCTACTAAAGAATAAATGAGGAGGGATCATAAAAAACACGCTTCACGGCATTATTCAATGAGGATGTTTTTAATTAAATTATTCAGGAGGGAATTATGAAATCCAAAAATCTTTCTTCGCTTTGTCTGGCAGCCCTCGTTTCTTCCGCTGTATTATGCGGCTCTACCGCAGCTCTCGCAGCCGATGATGAGATCGTGACTCTTATCGGCAGCAGCTTTGAAAGCGGCGAAGACGGCTGGTCGGGACGAGGTGCAGCTTCCGTTGCGGTAAGCAAATCTGCTGCACATGAGGGCTCAGCTTCTCTTGAGGTCACAAGCAGAACTGCCTCATGGAACGGCGCTACTATCCCGCTGGACTACTCGTTCTCGGCGGGCAGCACATACGGCTTTGAAGCCTATGTAAGATACGACACAGGCACCGATACCGACAGCTTCAAGCTGTCGCTCCAGTACAATGACGGAACCACGACCCAGTACATGGATATCGCAAAGGGCGATGTCAAGAAGGGCGAATGGACAAAGCTTTCCAACGATAAGTTCACCATTCCCGCAGGCGCTTCGGATATGTCATTCTACGTTGAGACCGAGAAGAGCACCATCGACTTCTTCGTTGACGACGTAAAGGTTACGGGCGTAAAGGGCGCAGCTCCTTCTATCCCATCAACTCCCTCGGTAACGACTACCGGCAAGCCCCAGCGCGGCGATCTGAACAAGGACGGCGTTGTGGACTCACTTGACCTGATCCCAATGAGAAGACTTGCTCTCCAGTCGGAATTTGACAAGGATTCCCTCAAGCTGGGCGACCTTAATAATAATGATAAGATCGACTCTGAGGACATAAAGACACTTACTTCATTCGTAAGAGGCGAGAATGTGGAGTTCCCGCCCACAACAATACAGGACGGTCCCGGGGACTATCCCAAGAGCTATGACTTCCCTGCTGTAAGCCAACTCAAGAGCTCCAACGACGTTCCCGATCCCTTCATCTTCATGGACGGCTCAAAGGTACAGTCCGAGGAGGACTGGTGGAGACGTCAGGCTGAGATCAGCTGTATGTACGAATACTATATGTACGGCAAGTGGATCGACGGCTCGGACGATGAGACTTCTTACAAGATAAACGGCAACAAGATGACTATCACTGTTAAGCGCAAGAGCACAGGCAAGACCGCTTCCTTCAACATGGTCATCAACAAGCCCTCAACTGTACGCCACGAGGGCGGCGCTCCCGTTATCCTCGGTATGCATTCATTTATGTCTACCCCCACTGCTACCAAGAGGGGCTACGCTGTTATAACATATGACTGCGACGGTATGTTCACTGCTCCCGGTACAGCACAGGATAACAACTCGCACAAGGGCGCATTCTACGACCTCTATCCTTACGGCAACACCTTCGAGACTCAGACAGGTGAGCTCATGGCATGGTCATGGGGTCTCAGCAGAACTCTCGACGCTCTCTATGCAGGCGCTGCCAAGGAACTGAACATAAATCCCGAAAACGCTATCTGTACGGGAGTTTCAAGATACGGTAAGGCAACAGCAGTCTGCGGCGCATTCGATAAGCGCTTCAAGATGTGTGCTCCTTCCTGCTCGGGCGCAGGCGGTATCGCTCTGTATCGTTATATGTCACAGGGCAAGACCTACGACTTCAGCTCAAAGGGTGCATCAAGCTCATACAGATACGGCGACAACGAGCCTCTCGGAAGTCTCCAGTCTTCCGCAGAGCAGGCTTGGTTCAACGGCAAGTTCATGGAATTCAGAAACGTTAATCAGCTTCCCATGGATCAGCATATGCTCGGCGCACTTTGCTGCGATCCCGACAGATATATGTTCATTATCGGTTCATGCATAAATGAGGACTGGGTAAATGCTCCCTCAATGTGGATGAGCTACTGCGGTATGAAGCACGTCTGGGATTACGTCGGACTCAGTGACCACCTCGCTATCAATATTCATAAGGTGGACCACGCTGTAAACGACGAGGACATGGAGAAGATGACACAGTACTTCGATTACCATGTTTACGGTATCCAGCCTACTATGGATCTCAAGGAGCTCCAGACTTCTGTTTTCGAGCTTCCCAAGAACAAGGATTCCTATCAGGATACATTTACATCTAAATGGCTTTATTAATAGAGACATTTAACCATAGTAGAAAACTTCTGCATAAAACGTTATAGTTTCCGCACTTTTAAGGTTAGTTTAAGATTATTTTAAGAATTATTTATTATTATGTAATCATCTATTAATAATAGTCACCACGCTATTTAGGAGGATGATTGAAATGAAAAAGAAAAGTTTACTGGCAGGTATCATGTCTGCCTGTATCCTCAGCTCAGCAGCCGTGGCAGTTACTGCGGCTGCAGGAGCGTCAAATGATATAGTATACGGCGACGCTAACTGCAACGGTACCCTTGAGCTGTCAGACGCTATACTTATCATGCAGAGCCTTGCCAACCCCTCAAAATACGGTGTTGGCGGCGAAGACCCGACTCACATGACCGAACAGGGCAGGGTCAACGGAGACGTCTATGAGCGCGGCGGCGGTCTTACAGGAAACGACGCACTCGCTATACAGAAAAGGCTCCTTAACCTTATCCCCTCTCTCCCCGAGTCATACGCTCCGGGCTATTCAGAGACAACTACTCAGACAGCTCCGATCCAGACCACTACTGCCACAACTACTACACAGCCCGTTGTGACCGTTCCGAAGGAGGATGTTGAGACAAAGATCCACCTGACAGGTTCATCGGCAACTGTAGAAGGAAAGTACGCTGTTGCAAACGGTTCAAACGTTACCATCTCACATTCGGGAAGCTACTACATCGACGGTACCCTCAACAACGGACAGATCTATGTTGAAGTTCCCGACGACAAGGCTGATCCCGACACAGTAAAGCTCATCTTCAACGGCGTTAATATCACAGGAAACAGCGCTCCTGCTGTTCTCGTAAAGAACGCTGACAAGACCTCTATCACTATCTCGGACGGCACAGAGAACACACTCTCTGACGGTACCGCTGCTTACACAGGTGATAACGAGGGCTGCGCTGTTATCGAAGCCAAGGACGATCTTACTATCAAGGGCGGCGACGCAGGAACAGGTACACTGAACATAAACGCTAACGTTCAGCCCGGCGTTGTCTGCAACAACGATATCAAGTTCACAGGCGGCAACATCAATATAAATACCCTTAATGAGACCGAGGGTCAGGACGCCGTTAAGGGCAAGACCTCTGTCACAGTAAAGGGCGGCACTGTCATCATCGACTCAAAGGGCGACGGTCTCAAGTCCTCAAAGGGCAACGTTGATATCGAGGACGGCGTTGTAAGCATCAAGTCAAGCAAGGACGCTATCCAGGCTGAGACAGCTATCAATATCTCCGGCGGTAATATCGGCGCATTCGGAGACAGAGGTCTCACCAGCGTTGGTACTATCAACGTTACAGGCGGAAGCCTCCTTGCTACAGCTACAGACAATCAGTACGAAGGCACTCTTACCGCTCAGCAGTCAGTATTCGCATTTGACTTCGTCAAGGAGTGGTCAAAGAACAATCCTATCGCACTGACAGATTCTTCAAAGAAGATATTCTTTGAGGAGAACACCCTCAAGAAGTACAGATTCGCAGTTGTTTCATCTCCCGACCTCAGCACATCGGGCGACTATAAGCTCTTTGCAGGCGGCATCAAGATGAAGCACAGCACAGGCAATACCTTCAAGGGCGGCACTCCCGCTTCTTATACCGAAGTAAACAACGATATGGAAGATGAGGATCAGCTCTACGGCAGCCTTTTCAACCAGAAGCTCGTTCATAAGATCGAGGTCAAGATGTCAGACAATGACTGGAACAACTTCATGAGAGTTGCTCAGAATGAAGAATGGGCTCCCTGTGATGTTGTCATCGACGGCGAGGAGTTCAAGAATGTCGGCATCAGAACAAAGGGCAACAGCTCTCGTATGAGTGTTTCAAACGGCAAGTACAGCTTCCGCTTCAAGATGGATAAGTACGACAAGTACACCAACTATCACGGTCTTACAGAGTTCTGTCTGAATAACTTCTACTCAGACGCTTCATGCATGAGAGATACCATCTGCTATGACGCTATGTATACTCTCGACGGCGTGGCTCCCAGAACAAGCTATTCGGATATGTACCTCAACGGTCAGCTCTACAGCTTCTACCTTGCTTGTGAGCAGCCCGGTACAACTCTCGCAGAGCGCTATGCAATCGACGATGACTCTGACCTTTATAAGGCTACAGAGAGAAGCAATCAGGGCGGCGGTCTGTTCTCATTCGGCGGCGACAGCTACAGTACATTCACATCATCTATGCCCGTCAGCAATCTGGACCTCAAGTTCGGCGACGATGAGCAGCTCACTCACCTTGAGGAACTCAAGACTGAGATCAACAAGCTCACTCCCCAGAACTACAAGTTCATCGAGAATATCATGGACGTTCCCAGCTTCCTCAAGGGCTTCGCAGTTAACTCGGTAATGTGCAACTACGACAGCTACAACGGCTCACTCGCACATAACTACTACCTGATCTACACAGGCGGCAAGCACTACTTCGTAGGCTGGGACTACAACCTTAGCCTTGGCGCTTTCATGGGCGGTACAGACGCTGTTAACTCAGATGTCAAGACAAGCCTCTATCAGGCTGAGATACAGAATCGTCCCTTTGCAAAGCTTCTGCAGGTTCCCGAGTACTACGATATGTATGTAGGCTACGTTAAGGATATACTCAACAAGTTCAGCAATCCCGAGCAGTACGCTTCAGAATACGTTTCACTTATCCGTCCTCACGTTCAGGCAGACCCCCGTTTCTTCTTTACTCTCGATCAGTTCGACAACACCACAAAGAAGACAGCAAACGGTCTCCAGGTAGGCAACGGACAGCAGAATCCTTGGGGTCAGCAGGACCCCGGTCAGCAGCAGAACCCTTGGGGTCAGCAGGGCTGGGGCTGGAACTGGCAGTCCGATGAGAACTCAGACGATTCAGTCGTTACAGAAGAAAGCTGGGCATTTGAAGGCGGCTTCGACTGGGGCGGCGGCGGCGCTCAGTGGGGCGGCGGCTTCGGCGGCGGCGGCTGGGGCGGAGGCGGCTTCGGCGGCGGCGGAATGATGTGGAATTCAGAGACAGTCTCTGTTGTAGACTTCCTCATCAAGCGCTTCGAGATAATCCACTCCGCACTTAACTTCTGAGCCATATAAAGCTCATACCCTATAAGAAACAGAGCCATAGTGCTTCCCGAAAGAGAAGTACTATGGCTTTTTTATTGACATTATATATATATATGCTATAATGAAAGTGACGGATATAATACGGACATTCAAATGAAAAGGAGGTTTTGATATGAAGAAGTCTATCGCTTTATTTACGGGAGCTTTAATGCTGTGCGCTCCCCTTTCGGGACTTACGTCAGGCAGCCGTGCAGCCGCCTATCCTTCGTACTATTATGAGGGACTTTGGGACAATTTCCTCAGGTATGACCTGTGCATCACCAACTATGACTCCCTCACTGAGGAGCAGCAGGAGCTGTGTCACTTTATCTTCGACACGGAAACATCCCATAATGATGACATAGTCTGCGAAAGAGCAAGACGTATCCTTGCAGGCGATGACGTTGGCGAGCGACTTACCTTGCAGCAGCTGGAAAATGCCTACGGTATTGCGGATCAGATGTCCTACTATAAAACCGACAGCTGGCTGACGTATATCAACTGCGTCCCCGATGTTGTCCATCTGGAGCTTGGCGACCTGCGGAATAATATCGTCGATCAGGCCATCGAATACTGGCTTGACGATGAGCGGAACAGCTATGTGGTCTATCGTATGCAGACCTCACCTGATACCAAAGGCTGTTTTGAGGTCTATAACAAAAAAGACGAGCTGATCGAGACTATCCCCACCGTATTCGACTGTCCAATGAGAGATTTCAGAGGCGATGCCGAGTACATGGAGAAGTTCGGCTTCATTGAGAAAAACGGCGGCTACTACTACAAAAAATCCGACGGTACGGCTGTTCTGGCGTGGACGAACTATACATATACATACAGCGATACCCCCATTACAAAGCCCTTTACTGTGGAAAGAGAAATAGATGGCTGTCCCGTGACCGCCATTGAAAAAAATGCCCTTACACAGACCCCGTTTACTGAGATCAGACTTCCCGATACTATCGAGATCATTGACAGCGGCGCCTTTGCAGAATGCAAATACCTTAAAAGTATAAACTTCCCTTCGGCGCTGAAATACATGGGAGTGTTCAGCTTTATAGACTGTCTCTCACTGACCGAGATAACGGTGCTCTGCCCTGAGCTCAATATACAGAAATGGGCTTTCTCCAACTGTACCGGACTTAAAACAGCGCAGCTTCTTGTCAGTGAGATCGGTGAGAACGCCTTTGACAGCTGCACTTCCCTCGAAAAAATTGACTTGATGAACGGCATAAAGCGTATAGACTCACAGGCGTTCAAAAACGTCCCCCTGCTTAATGAACTTACTATCCCCCGAAGCGTAAAAGCCATCGAACAGGACGCTTTTCAGAGCAGTATTACCTCTGTGACCATACCTCCCGAAGTTGAGGTCATCGGCGCATATCCGCATAAAACATTTCAGGATTTCACTTCGGGCATCGAGCCGCCTCCCCCGAGACGTCCGCTGACAGATGAGCCCAAATGCGCTTTCGACAGCAGCTGCGTCATAAAGGGCTGCAAGGGCACGGAAGCGGAGCGCTATGCCAACGAATGGGGACTGGAATTCGTTCCCCTTGACTTCATCAAGGGCGACGCAAACTTTGACGGTACCGTAAGTATAGCCGATGTAGTAACTGTCCAGAGCTATCTGCTGAATAAACACGGCTCAAAGCTCAACTGCTATGAGGCTGCCGACATCACCGAGGACGGCGTCATTGATGTGTTCGACCTGCGCAGGCTGAGAAGCTCCCTTGTCAGCAAGCTGAACAGCCGCAGTATCGACATTTTCGGTCTCACTCCCTCAGATAACGGGGTTGAGGAGTTCCTTAAAACCGCTGTCATTCCTAAGTACATATCCGAAAAAGAAGACTGCTTCAACGTGACCCCCGAGGAAATAACCGAAAAGTACGGATTCCGTGTCTTCAAGTTCGAGAGCAGCTGCGAGAGCTTCCTCGTCTATAACGGCGAGATGTACGTTCTTGGCATGGGCTTCGGCGGTAACGGAACGGAGACCTTTGCCGTTGCCGACCTGAACGCAGACGGCGCAGAGGAGCTTTACTTCACATACTCCTACGGCTCGGGCCTCCATCACGCCATTGTCGGATACTTTGATACCGCCACAAGAGCAACAGGCGGCTTTGACTTCTCGTCCCTTATGGACGATCTGACGTTTGACCTCCGCGACGGCAGGCTGGAGCTTTGTAAAGCGAAACTGAACGTTCGCTCTTTCGTTGATATTAAAGCAACTCCCGAAGAAAAGCTAGGTGAGATAGTCTGCGAAAACGGTTCCATCGTACTGAAAACCGTGGACGCTCCCCAATAATGATAAAACGGTCCCTGAGAAATTCTCCGGGACCGCTTTATCATTAATTAAAAAATAAATTTTTCTCGAAACTGTTGACAAGTCCTCCTCTATCTGATATAATTACTGTGTTGCAGTCAGCAACGATAATAAATAGGGGTATAGCTCAGTTGGTAGAGCAGCGGTCTCCAAAACCGCGTGCCGAGGGTTCAAGTCCTTCTGCCCCTGCCAAAAAATGCCGTAAACTCGCCGTTTACGGCATTTGCCATTTATGAACGGCTGTTCATTTCTAACACTTTTCTAACACTTGGATATTTTGTGCGTCCTGTG
>JAFVBU010000166.1 GCA_017479805.1 Ruminococcus sp. | reverse complement strand
ATGCTCCATTCTCTCGCCCATGCCGACCATAGTCAGAAGCTCCTTTGCCCTTTTTCTGCGGGCGCTGCTTCCCATCTGAGCGTACATCATGGGCAGCTCAACATTCTTGATAGCCGTATTTCTCGGGATAAGGTTGTATGTCTGAAAAACAAAGCCTATCTGCTTGTTGCGTATATGTGAAAGCTCAGTATCTGCGGCTGCACAAACATCAGTGCCTTTAAGGTCGTAGCTTCCCTCAGTGGGACGGTCGAGAGCGCCGATAATATTCATGAGCGTAGATTTGCCCGAGCCTGAAGCGCCGACGATGGAAACGAACTCTCCCTCTCTTACGGTAAGGTCTATGCCGTGGAGTATCTCCAGCTCGTTAGGCTCACCGATATAGAAGCGCTTGTATATATTTTTAAGGTCGATAACTACATCACCCTGCATTGCTGTTCCCTCCATTAATAGAATGACTTGCTGTCCTCGTCGGAATCGGAGGTAATGACCTCCATGCCCTCTTTAAGACCCTCGCCGCTTACTTCTGTGTAGTAGTCATTTTTCAGACCGCACTCAACGTATACTCTCTCTGTGCTGTCACCGCTGCCGTTTACCTCGATAAAGGTCTTTCCGTCCTCATCGGTGTAGATACAGCTTTCGGGAACTGCTAAAACGTCCTTGCTTTCGCCGACGATGATATTCAGCTTTGCAGTCATGCCGAGTCTCAGCTTATCCTCGTTGTTGTCGAATACGGCTTCGATGGTGTAATCAGTGCTTGAAGCGCTTTCCATAGCCATAGCGGAAGCCTGAGGAGTGGGAGCAACAAAGCTCAGTGAACCGCTCATGGGAATGGAGCTTACTGCCTGCACGGTTATCTCTGTAGGTAGTCCCTTTTCCAGCTTGCTGATATCGTACTGGTCAGCGGCTGCCTCTATCTTGTAGCTGCTGTCGTCCTGAATAACTGCGATAACAGCGCCGCTGTAGGTCTCCCCTGCCTTTACGTTTACTTCTGTGATTATGCCGTCCATATCAGCCTTGACGGTGCACTTCTCGATGTTCTTCTTGATAGTCTTTATCTGCTCCTCTATCTCAGCAACTGCATCATCTGTTGAAAGCTCTGCTGTTTTGAGGTTATCTGCACTGCTTGCAATGGTGCTGTCGTATGTATGCTCTGTCTCTGCCTTTGTGTCGTTGGCTGTATCGATAGCGTGCTTTGCTTCGTCAACTGCATTGTCGGCTGCGGTGCGGACACCCTTCAGCTCCTTTTCAGCCATGAGAGCCGAGGTGTACATCTCTGCGGCTTTCTTTGCGTACTCGGCAGCAGCCTTTGAAGCTGTATTTGCTTCCTTGAGCTGAGCTTCAAGTCCCGATATAGCCGATGAAGCCTCGTCGAAAGCTGCCTTTGCGGAGTTCTTCTCATCCCCGGAAGCCTCGGTGTTCTCCATAACTGATTCGTAGTTATTCTTTATGTCGCCGAAATTGTTCTTAGCTTCGTCAAGTGCGGACTGTATAGCTTCAACTGCGCCTGCTGCTTCAAGAGCAGTCTGTGCAGCCTGTTCAGCCTCGTACTCTGCGTCATTCTTTGCGTCTACGGCTTCATTGTAGTTTCTGTACGCTTCATCCTGCTGGTCTACAGCCTTATTGTAAATGCTCCTTGCATAGTCAACGGACTTGCTGCCACGCTGGGAGTTGGTGTTCTTATCGGAAACTGCTGTATCGTACATACGCTTTGCTGCGCTGATGCTTATATTGTTTCTCTCCTCAGCGCTTGCAAGCATTTTCTCAGCCTTAGCAAGCTGTTCCTGCAAGTCGGTATCGTCCAGAACAGCGATAACGTCGCCCTTTTTAACTCTGTCGCCGACCTTTACATCAACGCTCTTTATCTCAGTGCCGAGAAGCTCGCTCACCAATGAGGAAGATTCGCCGCTCTTGACTGTGCCTGTAACTGTCACGCACTGTTTGAGGTCCATCTTCTCCACCTCAACTGTCTGAGCCGAACCCTCTGTCTCGGGCTTGGATGATACTGCTGCATAAACAGCCGAACCTCCTACTGCTACTGCTGCGATACTGCAAATTGTGATAATTGCTGCCTTCTTACCTTTTTTCATATACAATTCCTCCATCCTCTTGCGAGGGAACATTTTACGCTTTTGATACTGATCTCCGATTTTCATTGCTTCGTTCTGAGAGCAGTATCAAGCGCTTTATCTTTGGTATGGTTTTATTATATTACAGTATTCTGAATCTTTTCTTCACGCAACCTTAAGATTTGTTAAGGTTTGGCTTAAAAAATGTTAAGATTTGTATTGCAGGGAACTTGCGGGACGCCGAGGACGCCGTCCCCTACAGTTCTGACCATATTTGCATGAGTATCCACGGGCGCTCGGAAAGCGCCCCTACAATTGGGTTTAATGATATTGGATATGTACGGCACGGGGCGATGTGGGCATCGCCCCCTACAATATTCTATCCATATTTATTAGCAACCGCACGGGCGCTCGGAAAGCGCCCCTACAAAACGATAATTCATATAGATTTTTATACATTAAAATGTTATAATAATATCAAAAGCCTGACACCTCGAAAAATATGTCACACTAAAGGAAAGTTATGCGAGTATACTGTATGAAAGGCAAATGCATTTGAATTTCAATACTGATCTGAGATCAGTATATACTCGGCGCTATAGCAAAATATACAGAAAATGCGCCGTAGAAATTTCAAAGAACAAGGAAAACTTTTGAAAGCATACTGTCGTATGGTGAAAAAGTTTGACGCAGTTATTTGGAATTTATACAAGCATTTACGGATATTTTGCTATAGCGCCGAGTATAAAGGAGGGATCTGATGACTGACAGCCAATTCCGTGAATTGCTGCGAAAATCGCCGCAGACTGCTCATCGAGCGGTCTTTGACGAATACTATAGCTATGTCTATACCATCGTTTTCAACAGGCTGAGAAGCACCGCCTCCCGTGAGGATGTTGACGAATGTGTCTCCGACGTCTTTTCGGATGTTTTTCTGAAATATGACGCCGATTCCCCTTACGACGGCGATATCAAAGGCTTTATCTCCTCTGTTGCCATACACAGGTCTATAGATATGTTCCGCAGGCTCACAGCTAAAAACAAGGGAACTGTATCCCTTGACGACGAAATGGGTAGAACATTTCCCTCCGATGAAGATGTTGCTGAGGATGCCGAAAAACGAGAGACCTGCCATGCAGTCCTCGACGCCGTAAAGGCTTTGGGCGAACCCGATGCGACCATCGTCATTCAGAAGTATTACTATAACAGAAGCTCCGTGGAAATTGCCGAAATGGTGGAAATGAAGCCCGATGCAGTAAGAAAACGTGTCAGCCGTGCAGTAAATAAGCTGCGTGGTATGCTTGCCGCTGTTGGCGAAGGAAGGTGATATGATGAACGAATTCAAGGAGCTTGATGTTCTGGAGAATACCGACGAAAGCGTACAGGAAAGACTTGCAGAGGAATTCCCTCCGCAGGACACCGACGAAAAAGAAAGGGTGTTCAGAATGAGCGAAAGAAAGTATAATATACAAAAGAACAAAAATAATGCCGATGTGAGCTTCATCGGCGAGGAAACAGTAAAGGGCGTCGAGATATACAAGCGCCCGAAATGGAAGATATTCGCAAGCATTGCCGCCTGTGCCGCTATAGTGGCAGGTATGGGCGGAGGCGGATATATGATGAAAATGATGAAGCACTCCGAGCCTGTCCCGTCAGCTTCGGAAATGCAGTCGGAATCCGCTATAGAGACAGTTCAGACTGTCGCTCCCTTCGGCGATTTTTCCGAGCTGGAGTATTATATCCCGATCAACGGCAAAGAAAAAGCTGAACAGATAATCATAAACGACGACCCGTCATGGTACTCAACATTCGGTCTTATGACAGGTACTCCTATCGAACAGGATAAACGTGACCGCCTTGCCGAATTCTTCAACAGCTATACGTGGGAGACCTACACTCCCCTCGGCGCTGATTCCGAACCTGTGCAAAAAAGCGTTGAAGAACCCCCTTCCTTTGACCCTTACAGGGAAAATATCGTTTTCTTTTACCATGATGACAAGGAAGTCAGGGAGATACAGATATCAAGGGACGGTGTGCTCGGCTACACCCACTTCAACTACGTAAACAAGGACGGTCAGCTTTACAAAGACCCGATGGGCGGTGATATCCCTTACGAATTGTACAAGGTAAATTACGAGTTTTTCAAGGACACCATTGACAATATCCTCTACGGAGTTGGAAATGTTCCGCCGATGCAGTGTGACGAGCTTGAAGTTATTGTTAAGACCTTTGAGAAGTACGATTTTTATATTCAGGAGAATACTTCAAATGATGGCGGCATAAACATTGTATCCCCCGACGGAGAAAGATTCAGTATTCTCTGCGGCAGTACCCTTTCCAATGATAAGAAAGATAAAATCGACACTATTATAAAGAATGCCTCATGGACGAATTCCCCTGCGGACGAATCGGAAGTTAATCGTTCGGCAGTCAGCGAACACTTTACAGATAATTTCGGATTTGTCAATATCACAGGCAATGACATAATTGCAATGGATATCAGCAGAAACAGTGTTGAAATGTGTATCTATGAGTGCAGCTATGATAATGGACTCTATTACGTCAACGAGCAAAGCCCATATAAAATGTACACCGATTCCCCCACATTCATGACCGATGTATATAATGTGCTTTTCGATGATGAACCGTCCGCAGAAGTCTCAACGGAAGCAGAAGCCGAACAAGTTACCGCCGATTTTAATACAATGCAGCCCGAGATAAAAGTTATCCCCGACCTTGACTGCTTTGTTTTCACAGTTATCTTACCCGAAAATGCCAAAGGCAGATATACCGTTGACTGTATCTCCTCTGCCCCGAATAAGCGTGATGTATTCAGCTCTCCGCCCACACTTGTTCCCGAAATGGCGGCTATATCAGTTCCCGTTTATCCGATAGAGAACACGATTACATCGGATTATACAGTAGAAGTCAACATCACAGACTTGAACAGCGGCTATAGCAGAACCATCGGAACTTATACCATCAGCTTCTCAAATATGACAATAGAAAAGAAATAAAAATAACACCGTACAGGCAGATATGCTTGTGCGGTGTTTTTGTTGTTGATTCGGTAATTCTTTCGTCGGTCAAGCCGAGGGAAGTGCTTGTTAAACAGCCGTGAGACGAAGCTGCGCCGTCTCACTACCTTGTTAGGGGGACGCTGTCCCCCTCGTTCCCCCCCTGCAAGGGAGATAACGTCCCCCTTGACCCCGGTATATTGCGGCTTCGCCGCTTTTTTATTAAATATTATTCCTCAAACTCAACGTCGCTCCAGATGGGGCAGTTTATGTAATCGACCCATATAGAGCCTGCCTTGCCTGTGCTCGGGTCATATGCCCACACACTTGTAAGCGTTCCCGAATCCTCGGTGAACAGCGCCTGAGCCGCTCCATCGCTGTGCCATGAGAACACGCCCTTGCTGTTGTAATTCTCCTCGCTCTGGTATTTCTTGTCGTGCCACTCGGGGTACAGCTTATCCTCGGCAACAAAGCTGACATCGGTTTCAACAGGTATAACCGCTTCGGTATCGTCGCTGAAAAGGAAAATGATGGTACACTCGCCCTCGTCAACGTCATCGACCCTGAAATAGTTATAGCGTACCGACTTGTCCTCATTGGTGTACACAGCCGATTCCAGGATCGTACCGTAAACAGTATCAGTTCCCTCATCGTACTGCACCGCTTTCCCCAGCTTGCCGCTGATGGTATTTATAGCGTTCTCCTCGCCTTTGACTATCTTTTCCTCGGGTATGACCGATTTATACGGTATAGGCTCGGTATCGAAGTCGATAGCCGCTTCCGCCGTCCTTTCAACCTCAGACTGCGGCTGTTCAGCAGAGGTCTCGGTGCAGGAGAACATTGTTAAAACGCAGACAAACGCTGCTATAAGTTTTGTTATCTTTTTCATTTTGTTATCCCTCTTAATAATTTTTAGCTATTGGTTAATTTATATTTTTATTATAGCATAGAATAGCTTGGTTTGTCAATATGGGGATAAGGTGTTAGGTTGTAGGGGGCGATACCCACATCGCCCCGACGGTTACAATAAAATTTACTTGTGTAGGGACGGCGTTTCGCCGCCCTCAAATTTCATTATAATCAGCTGTTTGCATTGTTCCCCGAGGACGCCCAAAGGGCGCCCCTACACAGCATAGTTTATACGTGACCTACGGGCGGATAATATCCGCCCCTACTTTCTGATTTCTGACACCTGATAACTAAAAGGGCACACAAAATGTGCGCCCCTCTGATTTTACTCGGCTACTGCCATATTAGCAGTCTCTACAGCCTGTGCATACTGTGCGTCGTTGCCCTCCTGCTCGTTCTCTACCTGATAATCGGGGGTAAGTCCCACACCGTCATAGCACTCGGACTGTGCTGTCTTATACTGTGCCACTGTCAGCACAACTGCGCCGTCCTCGAAAGCGGTTGTAGTCTGCATAACGCCCTTGCCGTAGGTCTGAACGCCTACCAGTGAAGCCTTTCCGCTGTCTCTCAGTGCCGCTGCAAAAAGCTCAGCCGAGCTGGCTGTATTCTCGTTGACCAACACCACCATAGGCAGGTCTATCTGACTCTCGTCGGAGTATATAAGTGTCTCGGAAGTGCCGTCCTTGTACTCGGCAGTAGCTATAACACCCTCTGGAAGAAGCGGATCAAGGCATTCCTCCAGAGCGGTTATCTGTCCGCCGCCGTTGTCACGAACGTCGAAGATAAGCGCCTTTGCACCGTTGGAAGTAAGTCTCTCCAGTGTATCGATGAACTGATCGGGAGTATTCTTCTTGAAGCCGCTGATCTTGATGTAGCCGATAAAGTCGTTCCTCATCTCGCCGCTTACTGTTTCCACCTCGATGGAACGTCTTGTAAAGGTGTAGTCCTTGTCAATACCGTCACGGCGGACAGTTATGCTTATATCAGTGCCCTCAGCGCCTCTCATGGCTTCAACGGACTCCTCAAAGCCTGCGGTCTTTACGTCAACGCCCTCAACGATAGTGATAATATCGCCTATCTTTACATCGGACTCCGCAACAGGGGAATCGGGAAGTATCTCCTCGATGCTGATATAGCCGTTCTCATCCTTTGCAAGAGTAAGACCCAGACCTATGAGCTTGCCCTGTTCCTCGCTCTGCTCATCAAGGTATTCTTCCTCGCTGAGATAGCGTGAATACTTATCGCCAAGCCCGTCCACATAGCCCTTGAGTATGCCGTCATTCAGCTTGTCCTCGTCGATATCTCCGTAATAATGGTCTCTCACGTAGCTGTCAAGGGATTGGAGAGAACTGTACTTAGCCGCTTTCTCGTTAACATCGACCACCTTTTTGTTGAAGCTCCGCAGGGAGTAGAAGGAGGTGAGTATAAAGGTCACGGCACAAGTGATAGCAATAAGGCTTATGGCAAGCCCGAGACTTATCTTCTTATTCATATTATCATCACTTTCCTGAACACAAATTCGGGCGGATATTATCCGCCCCATTTTGTTGAAAAATTGGTCAAATATTGTAAGGCAAGGGCTGATGTGGGCATCAGCCCCTGCATTTCGCTTATTTTACATAATCCGTAGGATTCACCCACTGACCGTTCACATTCACATCAAAATGCAGATGCGTACCCGTTGACCAGCCCGTACAGCCTACATAGCCGATGATATCGCCCTTATTCACGTACTGTCCCGCTTTCACGACGATCTCACGCATATGACCGTATCTGCTGTAGGTGGAGCTGTCATGAGATATCTGCACATAGTTGCCGAAATAGCCGTTGCATGAGCAGGTAGCCACACCGTTTGTCTTGGGGTAATCGTGTGTACATCCTCCGGCGGCGATATCGACGATACCGCTTCTTGCCGCAACTACAGGCTGACCGTAGATACCGCTGTCGCTGATATCGATGCCCTTGTGGAACTCATTGAACTCCGCTCTGTAGCCGAAAGGACTGGTTATCCTCTTGAACCCCGGAACAGGCCATGTCCAGTCCGACTGATCGTCAATGACAGGTTCTGTCACCACGGGAGCGGCAGTTGTTGGAGCTTCTGTAGTCACGGGAACAGGCGCTGTAGTCGGCGGCTGTGTCGTGGGAGGCTGAGTTGTCGGCGGCTGAGTAGGCGGAGCAGTCGTCTCTGCCTTTGTGGTATATGTAGTAACAACAGGCTTTGCAGTTGTCTGCTTGACTGTAGTCGGCTTTGCGGTGGTCTCCCTGACAGTTGTCGCTCTTGCTGTGGTCTCCTTCACAGTTGTGTAAACTGTCGGAGCTTCCGTCGGAACAGCCGTTGTATCGGGAACAAGGGGCACAGCCGTAGTTGTCTGAGTTGTCACAGCAGTAACAGTTCTGCCCTTTTTACGCATTTCCTCCTCATAAAGTCTCTGCGCCGCTAAAGCATTTCTCTCATGAGCGTCCTGAGACTCCTTGTCGAGCCTTTCATTTTCAGCCGCAAGCTCATCCCTGCTTCCGCTGAGGAGCAGTTCCTCATGGGTAAGAGCCGCCATCTGCTGATTGCTGCTCTCCATCTTCTCCCCGAGCATCTGCATCTCGGCATTTTTCTCCGCCATGCTTTCTTCCTGCTGACGGATACTTTCCTCTAACTCCGATTTCTGCTGTGCAAGAGAATCCTTCATCTCCTCCATGCCGCTTATCTCGCTGAGTATATCGTCAATGAGCTGCTGATCGTAGTCCGCAGCACGGTTGAGCATTTCAACTCTTGAAACTATATCGTAGAAGCTGACATTTCCCACAAGCACCGAGGCGAAATTGTCATTGCTTGAAACGTACATCTCGCAAAGGCGCTTCTTGAAAGTCTCTATCTTGTCGTCAATGGCTTTCTGCTGTGCTTCAATGTCTGAATCGAGCTGAACTATCTTCTCCTGAGCGGAGCTGATATTGTCGGAAAGCTGCTGTATCTCGTCTGTGAGAAGTGCGATATTGTCGTTGATGGCGATTATCTGCTGTGTCAGCATTTCCTGATACTTCTGCTCGTCAGCCTTGTTCTGCTGCAATACAGCCAGCTTTTCTTCGAGGTCGGCTATTTTCTGTGAATTAGCTTCTCTCTCCTGCTGTATCTCGTCAACAGTACGTGCATAGGCTGTATAGCTGTTATATGGGCGGCTCATGACAGCGCCTGCCGAAACAGCCGCACTGACAATGAAAGCCATTACCCTTTTAAAGTTCTTCATAATGATTACGGTAAAACCGAATACTCCTTTCGTCCCATTATCCCTGATATTATATGTTTGATAATTATTGCGTCGGTCAAGCCGAGGGTGGTGCTTGCTAAACAGCCGTAAATCTGCGCTTCGCTGGATTTACTACCATTTAGGAGGGGCGCTGCCCCTCCTCGCACACCTCCCTGCAAGGGAGATAACATCCCCCTTGACCCCGGTCTTGGCGGCTTCGCCGCTTTTTTATTTTAATATCATGGTGAAACGTAATTTTCGGGATCATCATATCCGCCGTTTTTTCTCACCTCAAAGTGGAGATGCGGACCTGTTGAATAGCCCGTTGAGCCGACGTAGCCAATGACCTCGCCCTGCTCGACGTACTGTCCCTCTGAAACGATGATCCGCTTCATATGACCGTAAAGAGTTGTATATGTAGCGTCATGGGATATCATGACGTAGTTGCCGTAGCCGCCTCCGCAGCCGCAGCTTCCTGATTTTCCGTAGTCGTGACCGCAGCCTGT
>JAFVBU010000165.1 GCA_017479805.1 Ruminococcus sp. | reverse complement strand
TCCGCCGCCCGTGGGTTATACAGAAAATTCGCCCGTCAATTCCCTTTTACATCTGTTTTTGACATTTTGAGGACTGCCAAAGGCAGCCCCTACAATGTTCTATTCGTATTGACATAGGGATTCACGGGCGCTCGGAAAGCGCCCCTACACAGGCAAATATCATCGGTTCACCGTGGAACGGCGAAGGCGCCGTTCCCTACAATCGGTTTCATGTTATTTTCATCGTAACCATCGGGCGGCGGAACGCCGCCCCTACTACTCACTACTCACTACTTACTACTCACTAAAAACTAATACACTTACAAGCAATAAGAAAAACTTATCCCATACCACGAAAATACAGATTGACTAATAATCCAAAACATGGTAAAATAAATTGTGTACAACATACCTATTTAATACTATTCACAGGAGGTAAATTATGAGCGATTATTTCGGAAAAGATGTATTCAAGCTGGGATTCGGTCTTATGCGTCTGCCAAAGCTGGAAAGCGGCGCTATCGACGTTGAGCAGACCAGCGAGATGGTTGACAGATTCCTTGCGGCTGGCGGCACTTATTTCGACACAGCCTATGTCTATGACAACGGCGGCTCGGAGGCTGCCACAAAGCAGGCTCTCATCGACCGTCATCCCCGTGACAGCTTCACTCTCTGCACCAAGCTCAATGCGTGGATGGGATGCCACGACGAGGAAAGCGCAAAACAGCAGTTTTACACCAGCCTCGAACGCACAGGTGCAGGCTATTTTGACTACTACCTGCTCCACGCACTCCAGCGCAACAATTACAAAAAGTACGACGAATACCACATCTGGGACTTTGTAAAGGAGCTGAAAGCAAAGGGGCTTGTTAAGTATTACGGCTTCTCTTTCCATGCCGACCCCGAGCTTCTTGACGAGCTTCTGACCAAGCACCCCGATGTTGACTTCATACAACTGCAAATAAACTATGCCGACTGGGACAACCCGGGAGTTGCTTCAAGGGAGTGCTATGAAATAGCCCGAAAGCACGGCAAGTCCATAACCGTAATGGAACCCGTAAAGGGCGGCGCTCTTGCGAACCCTCCGCAGGGCGTAAAGGATATATTCAAGGCGGCTGACCCCAACGCTTCAATGGCTTCATGGGCGATACGCTATGTTGCTTCAATGGACGGCATAATCACCGTTCTTTCGGGTATGTCGAACCTTGAACAGATGGACGATAACCTTTCATATATGAGGGACTTCAAGCCCCTTTCCGAGGCTGAACAAAAGGTCATAGCGACGGCACAGGATGAGCTGAAAAAGGACAATTCCATCAAGTGCACCGCCTGTCATTACTGCACCGAGGGATGTCCTATGGGTATCGCTATCCCCGAGATATTTGCCGTATACAACAGCGAACAGCTCAAAAGAAGCTGGAACGGCGGCAGGCAGGCTTACGCCATTGCAACTCAGGGCAAGGGCAAGGCTTCGGAGTGTGTCGAATGCGGTCAGTGCGAGGGCGCCTGTCCACAGCACCTTGAAATTATCAGCTTACTTAAAAAATGTGTATCTATGGAGGGATAAACTATGTTTGAAAATGCTTTAACAATGAGAAATGTGTCCGCAGGCACGAAAATAACCTATAAAACCCTTGTATCCGCAGGACTTATCGCCCTTGCGGTTGTGCTTCCACAGCTTGTTCACCTTGCACTGGGTCAGCCGGGAGGCGTGAAGTGGCTCCCGATGTATCTGCCCGTGCTTATCGGCGGCTGTCTCCTCGGCGCAAAATGGGGACTTGCAGTTGGTGCACTCTCCCCTCTTGTCAGCTTCCTCATCACCTCTGCAATGGGAAATCCCATGCCAATGTCAGCACGTTTGCCGTTCATGATGGCTGAACTGACAGTTTTCGCCTTAGTTTCGGGACTTTTCAGCAAGAAGATATCCGAAAGCGGCTTATGGGCATTCCCTGCCGTAATATCCGCACAGATCGCAGGCAGAGCAGTATTTCTCGGACTTATCGCCCTTACACAGAGCATGACACAGTTCACCGTGCCGATGATATGGGGACAGATAAAGACAGGCTTCATCGGTCTGGCAGTACAGGCAGTTGTTGTTCCTGTTATCATAATCGGACTGAGAGCGCTTCTTATCAAGGAGAAAAGCAATGACTGATATCGATATCGCAAAAGCTAACCTTGAGGGGCACTCCATATGCCTTTGCAAAGACGGTGACTTTTTCACCGACGACGGCAGAGGGATCTCTCCGATGATAAGATTTATAGGCGAGAACAGAGATCTAAACGGCTATTCTGCGGCTGATATCATCGTCGGCAAAGCGGCGGCAATGCTTTTTGTCAGGGCAGGTATAGTCAGTGTACATGGCAGAACTATGTCTGTGTCTGCGAGGGAATTTCTTGAAAGGCATGGTATTGCTTGTACATTTGAGACTTTGACGGAGAGGATAATCAATCGTCAGGGGACGGATGTTTGTCCGATGGAGAAAACTGTAGTGGAGATTGAGGATGTGGAGGATGGATATAGGGCGCTGAAAACCAGATTAGAGGAAATGAAAAATAATAAATAAAAAAAGCGGCGAAGCCGCCTAATACCGGGAGTCCAGAGGGATCACATCCCTTTGGCGGAGGGTGAACGAGGGGGGCAGAGCCCCCCTAAGCAGTAGTGAAACGGGCGAAGCCACGTTTCACGGACGGGTAAATGCAACTAACGGTCAAGCCGATGATAGTACAGGTTACTAAATTCGGCTTGACCGTTATTTCTTATGGACCGTCCGTAAGACGTGGCTGCACCCGTCTTACTGCTTTGTTAGGAGGGCTCTGCCCTCCT
>JAFVBU010000164.1 GCA_017479805.1 Ruminococcus sp. | reverse complement strand
CTCTCAGAGCGCTCCGACTGCTCCAAAGGGTAACGATACCCCTAAGCCGTCGGGCAAGCCTCAGAGCGCACCTGTGAAGCCCTCAGAGGGCAATGCTGTTGAAGTTCCCGTCAGTGAGCCTGTGAAGCCGCAGGGAGCTTACACGGATACGCCGATACCGCCGAAAGTTAACGTTCAGTCTATTGACAATCCTGTGCAGGATGATATAATAGAAGAAGGAAGGCTGCTTTTTCTTAACGACCTTGAGGATTTTGAAAACTGGCAGAACGAGTATTATGAAGCAAACGATAGCGCTTCATTCGCAAGACAGGATAATCCTAATATTTATGAATATACTACGGGAAGTTACAATGGCATTAATGCTGTGCTTCGTGGCGGCAAATATCTCGAAAAGCAAAAAAGAAGATATGGTTCTGCTTTCGACCAGGCTAAATATGAAAGCATTGCCGAGGGTATTTCAAAAGAACTGTCAAAGTTCAAATTAAATGAAACTTTGGAACTGCGACGTTCTGTTCCCCATGTTGACTTTATTACAGGTTCAACATCTTCTTTAGAAGATATGAAAAATGCTATTGGAAAGGTTTTTGTTGAAAAAGGCTTTACAAGTGCAACAGTTTGTCAGGATACAATGTTGCCTTTTGGATACGGCAGTCCAAATCGTACTACAATTGAAATAGTTGCTGATCCACGTTATACAAAAGGCGCTTATGTCTATAAAATATCTGAACATCCAGCAGAATTTGAGTTTCTTATTGATAAGAATACTGCGTACAAAATCATTGACGCAGGTGAAAGAGAAATTGAAGTCAAGGATTTCAGAGGTAACATTCGCAAAGAAAAAGAGCGCTATATGAGATTGCAGGTGATAAAAAATGATTGAAAACCCTTATAACTGGTATACAGAATGTATCGAATACGCAAAAGAGAATAAACACGCAATGGAGTACGGTTTATTCTTTCTTATTGATGAAAATGCACCAGAAAATGCAAAAAAATGTTATAGGAAATATCTTGATTTATGTATCAAGCCGTTTTTATCGAATGAACTCCATATCCTTGAAAACAATAGAATTGTCGGATTCCTTGAAACAGATAATTCGATTGAGCTTGAACAAATTGAGCTTTTCAAGAAACTTGTTCAAAAAGGATACATAAACAACGATGTGTACCCACCCAAAATAATATAACTTAACCGCCCAGCAATGAGCGGTTTTTTCATACCATAATGGAGGTGGAAAATGGCAGCAACAAGCCAAAATAAAGAAAAATTTGAGGACTACGACGGATTTATTGAAAAATTCAAGCCCAAAAAAACTACAGATGACTGTTACACACCGCAGCTTGTATATGATGCTGTTGCCGAATGGGCAGCCACAGAATATGGGCTTGATAAATCGAAGTTCTTACGCCCGTTTTATCCGGGCGGTGATTATGAAAAATACGATTATGACGGTGGTGTTGTCGTGGACAATCCGCCATTTTCGATACTTTCAAAAATAATTCGATTTTATGTTGAACATAATATAAGATTTATGCTTTTTTGTCCGACTTTAACGTGTTGCAGATATGGTGACTTTTGTACGGTTCTACCTGTCGGAGTTGATATAGAGTATGAAAATGGTGCAATTATATGTACTTCTTTTGTAACAAACCTTGAACCATATGAGATACGTGCAAGAACTTCACCTGCACTTTACAAAGCTGTTGATGAAGCTAATAAAGCTAATACCGCAACTTTAAGGAGAAAAGTCCCTAAGTATTCATATCCACTTTCCCTTGTGACAACAGCAGCTATATATCCTTATGCAAAATATGGGATTGATTTTGTTGTACCACGTTCTGAAAGTGTGAGAGTGTCTGCACTGGATTCACAACGAACTGCAAGCAAAAATATATTTGGTTGTGGCTGGCTTGTTTCAGAAAAGGTCAAGGCAGAACGTGAAAAGGCAGAACGTGAAAAGGCAGAACGTGAAAAGGCAGAACGTTGGCAACTTAGTGAACGAGAACTGAAAATAATAGCAGAGTTAAACCGCCCATAACAAGGCGGTTTTCTTATGCCCATTTGAAGGAGGTGAGGGAATGGAAAGCACTAACAGAATAGAGATCACGTTCAAGAGCGGTGAAACTATCTCCTACGGCAAAGGAGAATGGGACGACTATGCTTATGACGGCAAGGCTGTTATCGTAAAGCAGAAAGGCGCATGGATAGGTATTTACAACTTCGACCATGTATTCTGCGTTGAACTCAAAGAACACTAATACGCAAAAACGCTAATATTTTGCGTATCAAACGCCAATAAAGTACCGCAAAGGTGCTATTTTTATGCCTGAAACGTGCTGACGGCCTAAAAAGCCGCACGGAATTGTCCACTCTGACGTTAAATGGAGGTAATCACATGAAAGAAATTTTAAGGATCCCTATGCAGTTTTTCGCTGAATCTGCCGAAACTGAGCCAACAGGCACAGCAGGTGGGCAGACAGCACCGCAGAGCACCGAGCCAAAGGCTGAGGAAAAGCCTGCCGCTGCTCCCGACAAGACTTTCTCGCAGGCTGACGTTGACCGCATCGTTGCAGAGCGTCTGGAGCGTCAGCAGAAGAAATTCAACGCCGAAAAGGAAGAAGCCGCCAAGCTGGCTAAGATGAACGCCGAGCAGAAAGCGGAGTATGCCGCTAAAAAGCGTGAGGAGGAGCTTTCGGAGCGTGAAAGCGCTGTGCAGAAAAAGGAGCTCCGCTTTGAAGCACTGAACATCCTCGAAGAAAACAAGCTCCCCTCAAAGCTGGTGGACTGCCTTGACCTTACGTCGGCGGAAACCTGCAGCAAGTCCATCGAGGCTATCAAGACGGCATGGACGGAGGCTCTCACAGCCGCTGTCGATGCAAGGCTCAAATCAAACGCTCCGCCTGCGTTCAGCGGCGGAAATAAGGAAACAGACCCGTTCCTTTCGGAATTCGGGCTGTAAAAGAAAAGAGGTAATAATATGACAGTTAATCTTGCTGCAAAGTACTCAAACAAAGTTGACGAGGTCATTATCAACGGTGCTCTTTCGGCATCTTCCGTAAATCAGGAATACGACTTTGTCGGCGCTAAGACAGTCAAGGTATACAGCTTTGACCCTGTTGCAATGAACGACTATACTCGCAGCGGAACAAACCGCTACGGCACACCCGAGGAGCTTCCCGACGAAGTGCAGGAGCTTACACTTACTCAGG
Organism: Ruminococcus sp.; assembly: GCA_017479805.1. Taxonomy (GTDB): domain Bacteria; phylum Bacillota; class Clostridia; order Oscillospirales; family Ruminococcaceae; genus Ruminococcus. The sequence goes on along the minus strand of JAFVBU010000164.1, from coordinate 6,247 downwards.
ACAGAAGTTTCACATTCACCATCGACAAGGGCAACAGAATAGACACTCCCGAAGGTGTTCGTGCTGCTGCTAAGGCACTCCGCAGACAGGTCGATCTCGTTATTCAGCCCGAGGTCGATAAGTACCGCTTTACCGAGATCGCAAATAAAGCAGGTCACAAGTTCTACGCTTCTTCAGCGGTGACGACTTCAACTGCTTATTCTGCATTTCTCGAAGCTAATCAGGCTATCGATGAATCGGATATCCCTGCAACAGGCAGAGTGTGCAACTGTTCCCCTGCTTTTCTGAATCTTATCAAGCAGGATGATAACTTTGTAAAATCGGGCGACCTTTCACAGAATATGCTCATCCGTGGTCAGGTCGGTGAAATTGACGGCGTTGCTATCGTCAAGGTAGCATCTTCCAGACTTCCTGCTGGTCTCCTGTTCGAGATCACCCACAAAGCAGCCTGCACCGCTCCTGTCAAGCTGGAGGAGTACAAGATACATGAGGACCCGCCCGGTATCAGCGGTCAGCTCTGCGAGGGACGTATCTATTACGATGCATTTATCCTCAACAAGAAAAAGAATATGATCTCCGCTTACTACGGCGGCGGTGAGAATTCCCTCACTCTGACAGCGGCGGCAGGCTCGTCCGCAACAAAGTCAAAGGTGACCGTCAAGGGCAACACAGTAGGCGGCACACTGGTATACAAGGGCGACTACGCTTCCGAGAATACGGCTAAGACAGGCGCTGCTGTCGGCACTGATATAAGCGGCTGGACTGCTTTCCCTTCTGACGGCGCTGTCACAACTGCAAGCGGTAAGTTTATCGCCGTGGCTGTTAAGGACGTTGACGGCAAGTGTGTTGCAAGCGGCGTTGTCGCTGCCGCTGTAGGCTCATGACGTCGCTCGACAAACTGATGATACTGCTCGGGTATCCCTGTGAATGCAGTGAGGAGACCGCCGAGATGTGTCTGAGCATGGCGAGAGATGCTGTGCTCGACTGTATCGGCAGGGACGAGCTCCCGAAAGGCGCTGAAAATATCGCCGTCAAGCTGGCTGTTATCTACTACAACAGGCTCGGCAATGAGGGCGAAACGTCACGCTCAGAGGGCGGCATTTCCCAGAGCTTCTGCACTGACATCCCTGCGGATATCCTGCGGCAGTTACAGAACTATCCCCGAAAGGTTGGTGTTATCCACAATGAGACTGTCGAGGAATAAGCAGAGACCCGTCTATATCTTTAAAATGGTCGATGTTCCCTCGGACTTCGTCGGAACGGAAAAGAAGATAGACCTTGTGGGGCGGTTCAACTGCATTGTTGAGACTGTCCGCAGGTCAAAGACCGACGATAAGACCACCGAGAAAGAAGTTACCTGCAAGCTGACAGTGCCGACGGGCTATCACTTCAAGGTCGGTTTCATGGCAAGTCTTGACAATGCCGAAAAGCCCGATATGAAGATAATATCCGTCACAAAGTATACAAACCACTGTGTCTGTGAGTGCGAATCATGCAAATAAGGTTTGAAATGTCGGGCTTGCAGGAATTGCAAAGAAAGCTGAACACCATCAAGAACCTCGAAAAAGACCCTCGCATTGACAAGGCTCTCGGACGGGGCGCAAGCAGGATGCAGGGACAAGTCAAGCTGCTCACTCCTGTTGACACGGGCAATCTGCGAAACAAGATAATTCTGAACCATGTCAAGATGATGGAATACTCCATCGAGACAAATGTCGAGTATGCGATATTCGTTGAATTCGGCACAGGCAGGCTCGGCGATCCGACCGTTCCCCACACAAGCAAAGAAAGCTGGACGTACTACTCCGACGCTCTCAGGCGCTTTGTCACAACTCACGGACAAAAGCCTGCGGCGATGTTCCGCAAGGGCTTCGAGGCGGCTCACGTGCAGGTCTTTCAGATAGTCGATAACGAGATAAAGGAGATCATTGCTCATGGTTGATGTTATCCGAAAAATAGCCGAATCGCTGAAAGGCACAGCGCCTGTGGAGCTGTCGGGGAGCGAAAAGGAGCTGCAAATGCCCTGCATCTATCTCACCAATATTTCGGGCGCTCCTGCGGTCACGATGGACAACAGGGACTTTCTGACAGCGTTCACCTACCAGATAGACGTTTATGCAGAGACACCGAAGAAGTGCGTTGAAATGGCACAGGCGGTGGATGATATCATGCAGCAGAACGGCTGGCAGCGCTCTAACGGCGTACTCATAGGCAGGCAGAGATATACGCTGACCTACAAGGCACTGGTCAGTGAAAAATACAACACTTACAAGGAGTGATATAATGAGCGAATTCAATTCAAAGGGCACTGTCCTCAGTGTCGCACCTATCCCCACAACAGGCGAACCCACATACAAGAAACTGTACGGACTGTCGAACGTCCCCGAAATGGGCGGCACTCCCGAACAGATAGACGTCACCAATCTCGAGGACGGCATCAAGCGCAGCATCCTCGGCATTCAGGACACGGGAACTCTCGATTTTGAGTTCTTCGCCGCCGAGGGCGAGACCGACACCACCACTCAGATACGAGACACGTGGAACATCCTCAGAGCCTACCAGACCGCAGGCACCAAGCTGAGGTGGAAGCTGGAATATCCCGACGGCGAGGGCTTTGTCTGGGACGGCACCTGCTCGGTACGCAGGCAGGCTGTAGCCGTGAATCAGGCTATCAAGTTCACACTCACCGTGGGGCTTGATTCGGCTCTCACGGATATTTAAGGGGGCATAGCATGAAACCTTTTGAAACACTTCATGTCGGCGGTAGTGAGTATCATCTGAAACTCACTACATCCCATGCAGTACAGCTTGAAGAAGAACTGGGCACCGACCTGCTTTCGGGTCTGGACAGGTTATCTCAGATAAGCGTACTTGCAAAGTATCTGTATCACGCAGCTATGCCGCTGAATGACGATATCTGCTCTATAAATGACGTTTATCAGCTCATCGACGACTTCATCACCGACGGCGGTTCGATAGAAGAACTACAGAATCTGATAGTAGAAACGCTGTATACCTCGGGCATACTTTCAAAGCAGATGTATGATGCGTCAAAAAAAATGGCGGGGAAACAGCAGGAAGCGCTACAGAAGCTGCTCAGCTGATGTACCGCAGGGCTCTTGAAGTCGGCATACTTCCATCCGAGTTCGGGGATATGTCGCTGCAAGAGGTCAGAGACACGGTGAGCGCACGGATACGGCAGAAGAACGATGAAATATACGCTCTGTCGGGAATGATAAGGCTTGCCGTGCTGTCTGTTTTCTCGTCGGAAGTACAGTTCCCCTCCGCCCCTCAGACCGAGGACAGCGGTGAGAGCTGGCAGAACTCGAAAAAATATCTCAAAGCGCTTCAAAAAGTCCACAAAGGGGGTGCGTAAATGGGCGTCACAACTGATGTTATCAATATACTGATGCGAGTAAACGGCACATCAAGCTACGTAAACAGCATGAGACAGGTCACGGGCAGTACGGACGGCTTCAATAATTCCGCAGGTAAGCTGATCTCTACGCTGTCAAGATTTGTTACGGCTGCGGCGATAGTGAAGTTCGGAAAGCAGTGCATTGAAGCGGCTTCGGACTTGCAGGAGGTCGCAAACGTTACGAACGTCACCTTCGGGCAGAATGCGAAAATCGTTGACGAATGGGCGAAGTCTCAGGCTTCGGGTTTCGGTCTTTCCGAGACTGCCGCAAAGCGTTATATCGGTACATACGGCACGATGGCAAAGCAGTTCGGCTTCACTACAGATCAGGCAACTGATATGGGTATCGAACTCACAAAGCTAACTGGAGATGTAGCGTCGTTTTACAACATCGAGGACAAGCTGGCTTCGATCAAGCTGAAATCTGTTTTCACAGGTGAGACCGAAACGCTGAAAGAGCTTGGCGTGGTAATGACGGAAGTCAATCTCAATGCCTACGCTATGGAAAAGGGCTTCGGCAAGACCCTGAAGCAAATGACCGAGCATGAAAAAACTGCGCTCCGATACAACTTTGTCATGGATAAGCTGTCACACGCTCAGGGCGACTTTGCACGCACCTCCGACGGCTGGGCAAACTCGGTAAGGCTTCTGAAGCTGAACTTTGAAAACCTCAAGATCGAGATAGGCAACGAGCTCCTCCCTGTTGCAGGGCAGGGCTTGTCAATGGTCAATTCGGGCTTGAAAACGCTGTCTCCCGTGCTTGTCAGCATTGCCCGAACGGTGCGCTACTACGGCGAAGCATGGAAAAACGCATCACAGCAGACAAAGGGCTATGTAAAAGCGGCTCTCGGAGTAGTTGCAGTAATGGCGGCTGCTCCCCGAATCATCGGCATTGTAAGCGGTGCAGTGCGCCTGCTGACTATGGAGATAACCACCCTCGGCGGTGCGCTGAACGCTGTCATGGGCATTGCAGGGCTTCTTCTTGCAGGCGTGGCTTTCAAAAAGCTCACCGAGCAGGTAAAGGAAATGAAAAAGACGGCGGATACTGCCGACACTATTTCAAATATCGGCGAAAGTGCAGACGTCAGCGCAGATGCAGTTGACGATCTCTCGGAGGCTATGGACAGTCTCGGCGACAGCGCAGAGGGGCTCGACACGTTCCTTGCAGGCTTCGACGAGGTCAACAAGGTCGGCGGCAGCAGCAGTCTCATGTCAAATCTGGTCAACACCGACGACCTTGCAAACATCCTCGGCGTGGCTGACGGTCTGGGCGATATCCAAAGCAGGCTCTCATCCCTCGAAGCGCCTCAGATAGATACTCCGTCTATCGACTTCCTTGAACCAGAATGGTGGCAGAAAAAATGGGGTGCTGTAAAGGGCTTTGTTTCGACCTTTTTCAACGGCGACTGGAAAGAAAACTGGGAACAGGGTCTGGAAATAGTAGGAAGTCTGCTTGAAGAACATTTCACCGAATGGTCAGCATTCTGGGAGAAGTTCGGTGCAATGGTGGCTGAGACGTTCGATGTTATCGGTACAAAAATAGACGGTCTCACTCAGAAAATCGAGAATACAGCATGGTTCAGGTATTTCGCCAACGCAGGCTCCAACGCTTACGACCTGCTGCACGAAAACGACGGCAGCGGCGACGAAACGTTCATGTACACCACTAAATCGGGCGAGAAGCGTGAAGCGCTGAAATACTATGCCGATGGCTCTGAATCGGAGCTGTACAAGAAATACAAGCACCCCGAGGACTACAACAGCGACGGCTCGCTCAGCTTCGTGGGCAAGCACCTGCACAGGTACGCTTCGGGCGGCATCCCCAACAAGGGCTCACTGTTCATTGCAGGCGAAACGGGGGCGGAGCTCATCGGGAACTTCGGCGGCTCGCAGACCAAAGTCATAAATCTGTCGCAGACGGTGCAGAACACCGAACAGCCGATACTGTTCCAGCCTACCATCATGATAGACAGCAGAAAAATAACCGCAGCGGTCATAGACGGCATTAACGGCATGACACGATCCAGCGGCAAAAGTCCGCTGATAGAATTAGGAGGGTGAGAAATGCTTAAAATAAGCGGCTCGGATATGCCGACACCCAAAAGCGTGACCTACTCGCAGAACAAGCTGTGGTCGCAGAACACGGGCAGACTTGACAGCGGCTATTTCGTGGGCGAGCTCATCGCCGTCAAGAAAAAGTATGAGGTCACTTTCCCTCCGCTGACTACTCTACAGCTTTCGGCGGTAAGAGCGGCTGTAAATGCGGACTTCGCAGCGGTCGAGATAACCAATGCAGAGGGCGGCACGGATACGGTCACAGCCTATTTCGGCGACCTTACCGTTGAAGCGTATTCATGGCGCAACGGCATTAAATATGCCATAAATGCAAGTGTATCGATAATCGAAAGGTAGGTGGTGATATGCTCCATGTAAACGGCAATGTGAATGCAATGCCGAGAAAACTGAGCTGCAAACTGGTCATCGGCGGCAATACCGTGACCAACGTGAAAATGCTGACCTACGCTTCCGACTGGTCGGGAGATATCACCATCGGTCAAGTAGTTTCATCGTACATCACGGCTACCGTCCCCACACCGAGTTTCTCCCTCACAGGCGCAAGTGTCGTTCACAGCATGGGTATAGGCACAGCGCCCGAATGGGTCGGTATCGGGCAGTATATCGTTGACAAAAACAGCATACGCACACGGCAGGGGTGGACGTCCTTTACGGCTTACGACAAGCTGCACGACACGGTCAACACCTATCACTCGGCGCTGACATTCCCCACGACCGCACAGGCGGTGCTCAACGAGGTCTGCGGCATGATAG
>JAFVBU010000163.1 GCA_017479805.1 Ruminococcus sp. | reverse complement strand
AGGATGCTGTTCGGATTGCAGCGAGTGTGCTTATAAACAAAATAATAAACAAAATTAAATAATAAAAAAGCGGCGAAGCCACGTTTCACGGACGGTTCATTGCAAGTATCAGTCAAGCCGATAATATTTCCCTCACAGCAGGCAAGCGTCAGCCTGGTCGGCTTTACATCCTATGCCGACATACCCTCATGTTCAAACAGAATCCTTCCTCACATTCGGGCAACTACACCCACGGGCGCACGGTGTGCGCCCCTACATTCTCAATTCTAAATTCTCAATTCTAAATTCTCAATTCTAAATTCTAAAAGCGCACATTGTGCGCTTTTTTGTATAAGTTCACACTATATTAATGATTTTTGAGGAAATATATGGTATAATATAAACATGAAAATAAGATAGATTAATTATATTTTTATTGCAGAAAGAGATAGATAATTTAACTGAAAGGGTGGTGAGTATATGAGACTCACATTCTCAATTATATTTGCAATACTCGTCATTGCGCTGTGCAATTGCTCTTACGCAGCGGTACGTACACATAAACCCATCGGCAGATACGTCGCCTTGCTTTCTGTTGCCCTTGTTCCGCCTGTTTTCGGCAATATGCTCATCGTCAGCTCGGGCAGTCAGCTTGCGGCGCTCATCGGCTATTACACGTACTTCATCGGTATGGACGCAGCCATGCTCTGCCTTGTGCTGTTCAGCAATGCCTACTGCAAGGGCGCTGTTCAGGGCGAAAACGTCAGGCATCACTCCATCCCCAAGCCTATTTATTTCCTTTTGGCGATAGATGCTGTGCAAATGCTCCTTAACCCGATTTTCAGTCACGCTTTCACCACAAAGCAGATAACGGTGGACGGCTACGCTTACCACAAAATAGTTCCGATGGCTGGACAGATTTTTCACAGAATCGTCGATTACACCATTTTCCTCATGGTCATTGCCATATTTATTGCCGTGACTATACGCACCACTAAGATATACCGTGAGCGGTATTCCGTCGTCCTTGGGGCAATGGCGGTCATTGGTCTCTGGGAGACTTACTACGTTTTCTCGGGCACTCCCGTTGACCGCTCCATGATAGGCTTTGCCGTTTTCGGACTGCTCATTTTCTACTTTGCCCTCTATCACCGACCTCTGCGAATGTTCGACCGCCTGCTTTCGGATATCGTTTCGGATATGTCGGAGGCGCTGTTCGTGTTCGAGCCGAGCGGAAAGTGCATATGGGCTAACGAAAAGGGCTGTAATATCGCACAGCTCACCAACAATTTCTTTGAGCCTGCGGTGGAGAAGCTGAACGAGATTTTCGGTGACCTCAGCGGTATGCAGTACAAGGAGGTCATGGAAAAGGCTATCGGCATGGACGGCGAGATAAGATATTTCGCCCTCGACAAGCACCAGCTCTCACAGGACAAAAACCGCCTTTCGGGTTCGTATCTGCGTATTCGTGACATCACTGAGGAAAAGGACAAGATAAAGGATGAGCTTTACTATTCCCGTCACGACAGGCTTACAAGGCTTTATACCCGTGAGTACCTCTATCAGCGTATCACCGAGCTTCTCAGCACCGTAAAGCGCAGAGACTACCTCATTATCTTCGTGGATGTGAAGAATTTCAAGATAGTCAACGATATTTTCGGCAAGGAATTCGGCGACCATGCGCTGATACATATTGCCGACTGGGGACGTGACAACCTCTCGAATAACTGTCTCTACGGCAGGCTTGTGGGCGATACTTTCGGCATTTGTATGCCAAAGTCCGAGTTCGACAAGGACTATTTCGAAGCTCAGCTTTCGGGCGTCATGGTCAGGTACAACAAGGCTGAATACCACATTCTCGTGCATTTCGGCGTGTACAACATCGACGACAGCGACACCGACGTTTCCATCATGTTCGACAGGGCGCACATGGCGCTTTCCACCATCCGTGACGAGTACCACACCCATATTGCTTTCTACGACAACGAACTGCGCCAGAAAATGCTCTGGGATCAGGAAATTTCCGCACAGCTCAGCGATGCGATAGTTTCCCGTCAGCTCCGCCCGTACCTCCAGCCCATCGCTGACAGGAGCGGCAGGATAGTGGGCGCAGAGGCTCTCGTCCGCTGGATACACCCCGAGCACGGCTTCCTTGCGCCGTTCAGATTCGTGCCAATTTTCGAGACAAACGGCATGATCGTGGAATTGGACAAATATATGTGGCGCTGTGCCTGCGAGATACTTTCAAGGTGGAAAGATAAAAAGAGCGGACTGTTCATATCCGTGAATATTTCCCCGAAAGACCTGTACTTCATGGACGTTGTTTCCGAAATAAAGGGGCTTGTGCGTGAATTCGGCATTGACCCGTCGGGACTGCGTATCGAGATAACCGAGACTATCATGATGAACGACACCGACAACGTGCTGAACATCCTCAACGAGTTCCGCAGATCGGGCTTCATCGTGGAGATGGATGACTTCGGAAGCGGCTATTCTTCGCTGAATATGCTGAAGGATATGCCTGTTGACGTTCTGAAGATCGATATGAAGTTTCTTTCCAAGTCCAGCAACAGCGGAAAAGCGGATACTATTGTTAAGAATATTATCAATCTTAGTAAAGAACTGGGGATAGATTCGCTGACGGAGGGAGTTGAGACACAGGAGCAGTACAGATCCCTTTCGGATATGGGATGTAAGATGTTTCAGGGGTATTATTTTGCGAAGCCGATGCCTGTGGAGGAGTTTGAGGAATTGTCGGAGAGTGAAAAATAATAAAAAAAAGCGGCGAAGCCGCATAACACCAGAGTCCAGAGAGGTGTAGACCTCTCTGGCAGGGGGGGAACGAGGAGGGCAGAGCCCTCCTGACAAAGCAGTCATTCCGGCGTAGCTTGGAATGACGGACGGTACATAAGAAATAGCGGTCAAGCCGAATTTAGTAACCTGTACTATCATCGGCTTGACCGTTAGTTGTATATTCACGTCCGCAAAGCATAGCTACGCTTGCTTTGCTGCTTTGTTAGGGGGACGCTGTCCCCCTCGACCACCCTCTGCAAGGGAGATAACATACCCCTTGACCCCGGTCTATTGCGGCTTCGCCGCTTTTTTTATTTTTTGCTTTTGTTTTTATAAATTTTTTACAAGCTCCTGAAAACGGTCTCCACGCTCCTCAAAATTCTTGAATATCCCATAACTTGCCGATGCAGGCGAAAGCACACAGCTTCGTCCCTGCTCAGTCACCTCAACTGCCTTCTTCACAGCATCCTCAAGGTGCGGAACATAAAAAACTCTCTCAGGCGCAGAAAACTGCATATCCTTTATCATATCGTAAATTCTTTTACCCGAAGTCTCCATACAAATAATTCTGTACTCGGTGAGATTAAGGTAATCCACAAGGGGCGAATAGTCAATACCTCTGTCCATGCCGCCAATGAGGATGGTTTGCAGTTCGGGCACGCACTTCATGGCTTCAATAGCTGTAGCGCAGGCGGTGGAAATGGAGTCGTCGTACCAGCTTATGCCGCCGTAAGTGCCCACAGGTTCAAGGCGGTGCGGCAGGGGAACGAACGACAGAAGCGCCTTGTTGAACTCGGCTCTTGTCACGATATTTCGGCAAATATCCCATGCTACTGCGATATTGTAGTAGTTGTGAGCGCCGAGCAGCTTTATCTTCTTGTAAGGTATCTCCAGTTCGCCGTCGTCGGAGTCGTAGACCTTTGACTTGATGATGAACACATCCGCATTGTTGAATTTGTCGGACACGGTCACTGTAACAGACGGGATATCGTCGGTCAGCAGCTTGCGGTTTATCCACAGCGTATCGTAGGAGCGCTGATGAAGATAGATATTCTTCTTTGCGTTGTAGTAATTTTCAAGCGTGCCGTAGTGGTCAAGGTGCTCCTCGAAAAGGTTGAGGAAAACAGCCTTAGCAGGCGACACGGTCATATATTCAAGCTGGTGGCAGGAAAGCTCGCAGACTATAGTGGTCTGGTCAGTTATTCCCTCGGCTATGTCGAACACGGGGATACCGATATTTCCTGCGATACGGCAGTCCTTGCCCGACTCCTTGAGAATGTGGTATATGAGCGAGGTCACTGTGCTCTTGCCCTTTGTGCCTGTGATACCGATAATCTGCTCACGGAACACAGTGAAAAATACCTGTGTTTCGGAGGTTATGGTGCATTTCAGCTCCGAGGGAGACTTTTCCAGCACGATGCCCGGGCTTTTGAACACAAGGTCGAAGTCGTCAAGGGACTTCTGATAGTCCTCGCCGCATATCAGCTTCACGCTGTCGGGAAGCTCGTTGGCAATGCGGTCAACGGGGTTAAGGTCTGCGATGGCAATTGAATCGGGAGAGCAGAACTTTTGCAGTATCTTGTAGGTGGACTTGCCCTCACGTCCGAAGCCGAGTATGCAGACCGATTTTCCGTCGGTATATTCTTTTATATATTCTGCAAAGTTTTTCACAGCAGACGCTCCATTTCTTTAATTAGTATATTTTTGAATCGTTCGGGAAGAAGATTTTCACTGTTGTAGCCACGGCAGTACTCGTCATTTATCCTGTCAGTTTCCTCGGGACGGTAAAGCCCCTTGTCCTTGTACTCTCTGAACAGCAGCGGAAGCGGCATATCATTGGCTTCATAGCGCTTTATTGCGAGGGAAACGGCAAGGTTCACCTCGTCGATACTTCCCACACATTCAAAGGGCTTGTGCTCGGACTGCCCGATAAGCTCGGTGAAGTATTCCTTCATATTCTCATCGTCCAGCATATACTTGCCGAATACTGCCCTCTGCTTGGACGGCGAGAGGAACGGCGAGAGAATAAGCGATACGAACAGGCATTTCGGACATTCTCCGCACCAGATATCGGGGGATACCTTGCTTCCGAGATTGCAGCTTCTGAATACCGGGAGATACTTTTCGTGGGATACGAACATCTTTGCTATCTGGAATTCCGACAGCGGACGGAGGAAGCTGAAATAGTAAATGCCGCTTTTCAGGTATTTTTCCTCATATTCGTGGAAATCCCGTTCAAATTCAAAGCTCTTGGAATACTGGTGGTTGACCTCCTGACCTGCGACAGTGCTCTCGTTGGCACTGGATTCATTGGACAGGACAATGTATTTCAGACCGTTCAGATATGCCGTAATTTCGGCGGAAAAGGCAACAATGGACGAGAACGGAGTGTGACCGTTGAGGTAGCCCTTGTTGTTCAGTTCGATGAGTGAGCGGTCGAATTTTCTCTGTGATATGATAAGCGCATCCTCGGGCAGGCCTGCTGCTTCTACGGTCGCACTGATGGAGCAGCGCTTGTTTATAGCGTAACAGCGGCAATCCATGCCAGCCTGAGTGAGAGTTTCGATGGTGAGGGCAGAGTCCTTGCCGCCTCCGATGGGCACAAGGCAGCCGCTTACTTCACGGACGTTCTCTTTCAGCGACGGGTCGAAATGACCTGTGGGAACGATGTCAACGAAGCTGTCCATATCGGTGGAAATGCCGTTGACGTAGAAGAATTCGCCCAGACCGAGGAAATAGAGCTTTTTCCACCAGCTTATCTGCTCGGGAGAAAGCTCGCCGCACTCCACACGCATTGTGGGGGAGCAGACAGCCTTCCAGTAGCTTACAGCCTCAGCCATGCCGAGGGAGAAAGCCATTCTTTCAAAGGTAAGGTCGCCCTTTACGGAGATATCCGCAGGCTTCGTGAACACCCACGAGGGGGAAAAGTCCATAACATCGGGGATGGAGAACGAGAAGCCGACCTCAACGGTATCGGCGGTCTCGGTAATGGTGTATGATCGGTAAATAAAAACAGGAGCTTCGCTTCTGAATTTCTCAAATTTGTTCATGTGTCCTGCTGTTCCTGCTCCTTTCCTGTGATTTTCAGATAATAAGCCTTTAGCAGAGCGTAGGTCTTTGGGGAGATGTCGTGTTCTATCTTGCAGGCATCCTCAGCGGCGGTATCACGGTCAACGCCGAGCAGTTCAAAGAATGCGGAGAGTATCTGATGGCGGTCGTAGATACGTTCAGCCACTTCCAGACCTGTTTCTGTAAGACGGATATGGTTATCAGAGTCAACAGTCACCAGTCCCTCGTCCTTCATTTTTTTCAGGATGATAGACACAGTAGGTCTTGAATAGCCGAGGTATGAGCAGATGTCGATAGCGTGGACATCGGGCTGTTTTTTGGAAAGAATGAGGATCGTTTCGAGATAATTCTCAACTGCTTCGGTAATAGCCATTTTCGATTCTCCTTTACAGATAAAAATTTTTCGGATTATTGCTTATTTAACTATTATATCATATTTTGATCGGAATTACAACACTTTTTTGTAAAATTTCGAGCTGACGTCAGCTCGACCACGTACACGCTCCCACTCGCAAAGCTCGTTCACTCTCTGCGGGGCTTTTACTCTGCTTTCGCACGCAGAAGTTGATTCGGGGGCGGTGGTGCAGGGGCGCAAGCTGACGCCAGCTTGACCGCATATCACGCCCCCACTCGCAAAGCTCGTTCACTCTCTGCGGGGCTTTTACTCTGCTTTTGCTCGCTCTTACTAAATTCGGGATTGGATTCATGTTATTTTGTAGGGGCGGATATTATCCGCCCGTTGGTTACAATTAAACTTGCGGCTGCCGTTCCACCCTACAAATCAATATTTTTAATCAACAAAATAAATCCCATGTATGCCGTTGTCCCCACATTGACAAATCCCCTCACAGAATGTATAATTTATTTATATTATTACAAGGAGAACAGAACGATGATTTATAAAAATGACTTTCCCGTGCTGGAGTACGACAGCGATACACGTTCGGTGGTGAAGCTGAAGCTGCAAGGCATTGAACTGCCGAAAAAGGCGATATTCGCTTTCACGGGCGACGACACCGACAGCTTTGCAAGGGCGGAAAATGCCCGTATTGCCACGGTTTTAGAGACTATCACAAGAAATTATAATATTTACATAATAAACAAAAACGGCGAGGATATCTGCCTTATGCAAGCACCAATGGGCGCTCCTGCGGCGGTGCAGAATCTTGAAGTCTTGCTGAATCTGGGAGTGAAAACGGTCATCGCCACGGGTTCATGCGGTGTGCTTTCGGATATCCCCGAGAACCGCTTTATCGTCCCTGTCAGGGCTTTGCGGAGCGAGGGAACTTCCTACCAGTACGCCCCTGCTTCCCGTTATTTCGACCTCGATGCCGATATGATAAGCAAGGTTTGCGGCAGACTTGACAGCATGGAGATACCCTATCAGAAATGCACCACATGGACTACCGACTGCTTTGTGCGTGAAACTCCCGAGATGGTGGAATATCGCAGAAAAGAGGGCTGCGAGGTGGTGGATATGGAATGTTCCGCACTGGCTGCCTGTGCACGGCTGAGAGGGGCAAAGTTCGCACAGATTTTCTTCACCGCCGATTCTCTCGCCGATGTGAAGAACTACGACCGCCGTGAGTTCGGGGAATCATCAAGAGGAAAGGCACTGGCTGTCTGCCTTGATGTTATCAGCGGTTTGGAGTGATAAAGGTGTCTGCAAGCAGAAAGTAGGGGCGGCGTTCCGCCGCCCGTGGGACATTGAATTTTTGGGTTGATATTTGTAGGGGAGCCCACCCTCGGGCTTCCGACGGTGGTCACATTATAACTCACGGGACGTCGGGTGACTCCCTATAGTACAGGGAGATGTCAGCGAAGCTGACAGAGGGTACGGGCAGCAGTTAGCTGCGCCGTCCCCTACAATCGGGTTCATGATATTTTACGTGACCACCGTCCCGAATTTACTCCCGTGTGCGAAAGCAGAGTAAAAGTTTCGCAGAGAGTAAGCGAGCTTGCGAGCGAAGCTTGTACGTGGTCGAGATGACGCCAGCTCGTCAGTCACTGACGTCGAGATCAAGTGTAACAGTTATCTTATAATCGGGATCTTCCTGATGT
>JAFVBU010000162.1 GCA_017479805.1 Ruminococcus sp. | reverse complement strand
GAGTACACTCTCCCGTCTGCTTCCATGAGCGATATGACAGGGCTTATCCCTGCCGATATCACCGACGAGGGCGAAAGAGACAGCTATAACGATGTTATCCCGTATATCCCCCGCTCGGAACGCAGTAAGTAGTAAGTAGAAAATAGTAGGGGGCGATGCCCACATCGCCCCTTGCCGTTCGCACAAAATATCCTGAACCAATTTGTAGGGGCTGCCTTTGGCGGCCCTTTAATATACCCTTAAATCAACCGTTTCCCCATATCTGCATTTTACCCCGAAGGACGCCCAAAGGGCGCCCCTACACAGGGTCATGTTATTATCTACACAACCCACGGGCGGATAATATCCGCCCCTACAGCCTGCCACCCGAACCGGTAAAAATGGTACGAAATTCACATAAACGGCTGTGAACAATTGGCGCTTTCTACAAAGATTCAAAAAGCACTTTATTTTTTAATTAAAGCATGATATAATATTCGTGGTTAAACTGACTTTAAGGATTTGCCGAAATTCCCTTTACAGGCTTATACAAAGCCTTTTAACAAATAATTTCAGCTTTCCTTAAATCATTAAACGGCACACAGGAGCATTGCAGAGATCACCTATCTATTTTGGGAAGAATATTAAGATTTACCCCGTGTGCAGTATATCCGGAATCAAGGGTGATAATAATGAAAAATGGAGTAAAAATGCTCGACATCGCCAATAAACTGGGGGTCAGCGTTGTTACTGTCTCAAACGCTCTCGCAGGCCGTGACGGTGTTTCGGAGCAGATGAGGGCTAAGATCTGCGAAACAGCAGAGAAAATGGGCTACAAGCCGTCCAATACAAAAAACGAGAGAAAAAAAGCCATTCTCCCGAAAATAGGCAAAAACGTCGGTATCCTCACCGCCGAGCGCTTTGTGGGCGCAAGAGGCACTTTCTACTGGGAGCTTACCGCTAATATCTCGAACCGCCTCTCGCAGATGAACGTCTGCACTATTTATGAATGTATCAAAAGCGACAACGAGAAAAACGGCATTCTCCCCAATATGGTCACCGACAGCAAGGTTGACGGCATTATCGTTATCGGTCAGATACGCAGGAGCTTCATCGATAAGCTGAGCAGGATAAATATTCCGCTTATTTTCGTGGACTTCTACGACAGCCGCTACAATATCGATTCCATCAACTCCGACAGCTTCAACGGCGGCTACATAATTACCGACTACCTCGTTGAGATGGGTCACAGGAGGATAGGCTTCTTCGGCACTCTCAACGCTACAAGCAGTATCAATGACCGCTATCTGGGCTATGTCAAGTGTATCCTCGAAAATCAGCTTGAGCTTCGTGATGACTGGATAATCGGCGACCGTGACGAAAAGGGAATACTCAACTCAAAGATAGACTTCCCCGACGATATGCCGACTGCTTTCGTCTGCAACTGCGACGAGACCGCTTTCCGTGTAATATCGGCTCTCCGCTCAAAGGGAATACGTGTTCCCGAGGATATTTCCGTTGTGGGCTACGATAATTACACCGTTTCGAGCATTTGCATACCAACTATAACCACGGTCGAGGTAGACCTTGACAAAATGGCTGAGGTATCTGTGGATATCATGGCGAAAAAGCTCATCGACCCGACATACCACGAGGGACGCAGGATAATCAGCGGAAGGCTCATTGTCAAGAACAGCGTTCTCGATATCAGAAACGAACACGAGGCAGTATAAAATGGATATCAGCACTTTCGCACACAATTTCAAGGGGCATATGCACACCGTCAACAGCCACCGCATGATGGTACTCCGCCACTGTATAAAGGCAGGTATCCCCGTAAGAGGACTGCTCCACGACCTTTCAAAGTACTCCCCTACCGAGTTCGTCCCCGGGGTGATGTACTATCAGGGCAACAGAAGTCCCAACGAAAAGGAACGTGAGGTAAGCGGATACTCAAAGGCATGGATGCACCACAAGGGCAGAAACCGCCATCATTTTGAGTACTGGACGGATTATGACACGGTGACAAAAAAGCTCGAACCAGTTCCCATGCCCGATATATTTGTATTTGAGATGTTCTGCGACCGAGTAGCCGCATCGAAGATATACAACAAGGGTAAATACACTGATAATATGCCGCTGGACTACTTTCTCAGGGCGAAGCACAAGCGTATAATCCACCCACAGACCGCCCACAAGCTGGAGTTTCTTCTGACCATGCTCCGTGACAAGGGCGAGGACTACACTTTCCGCTTCATCAGGCACAGAGTCTCTCTTATCAGCAAGTAGTGAGTAGTAAGTAGTGAGTAGTAAGTAGTTAAGTCAGCGAAACTGACACAATAAATTATGCATTATGCATTATGAATTATGAATTAACAAAATGGAGGAATAGAAAATGAAAAAATTCAGAGCAGCAGCCCTCGCTCTTGCGGCAGTCCTCACTGTCTCATCTATGGTCGGCTGTAAGAGAAACACAGGCAGCGACAGCAGCAGTATCAACATTGCCGATATGACCACCGTTCCCATAGGCGAAAATAAGATCACGGCTTCTGTCGGTCAGTCCACAACTGTAAACGATACCGTTTTCACGCTCAATTCCATTATCTCTCCTGCCGATGCGGAGGCTGAAGGAAAGAGATATGTTTATTTCGATATCACAATTAACAATAACAGCTCGGAGACCTACTCCCTCAGCACTCTCAACAATTTCTATCTTACAATGAGTGACGGCACGGATGTTTATTCCGATGTCCGCACAGAGCTTTATGCTATGCAGAATTTCAAAGAGGGGGCATATTTCAGTGACCCGTTCGATATTGCTGCAAACAGTACATTCAGCGGTGTTGTGGGAGGATTTCTTGTTGATAAGAACGCAGAGAGCTTTTCTGTAGGATTTTTCCCGACGAAGGGTATGCCTACTGCAAAGGGGGATGTTATTATTATTGATGTGAATGCGAATGATATAATTGCGCCGAGTGCGGAGCTATTAAAATAAAAAAAATAAAATAAAAAAGCGGCGAAGCCGCAATACACCAGAGTCAAGGGAGGTGTAGACCTCCCTTGCGGAGGGTGGTCGAGGGAGGCAGAGCCTCCCTAAGCTGTAGTGAGACAAGCGAAGCGTAAGTCTCACGGACGGGTAAATGCAAATAACGGTCAAGCCGTATTTAGTGGAGGTTACTCCCATCGGCTTGACCGTTTGTCGTTCTGAACCGTCCGCAAAGCGCAGCTACGCTCGCTTTGCTGCTTTGTTAGGAGGGCTCTGCCCTCCTCGTTCACCTCCCGCAAGGGAGATAACATCCCCCTTGACCCCGGTCTACTGCGGCTGCGCCGCTTTTTTTATTGTTTGTTTTGTTTGTTGTTGTTTTTTCTTTTTCCGCACTCCCATCATCGCATACAAACTACTCACATACACCACTCCCCCCATCATCGCCGCTCCCATTATTACCGCTATCCCCTCTCCGCCCCCTCTCTCTATACTCGAAGCCGTCAAATAGGCAATTCCCCCACAAAGTCCCCCTGCATAAGCTATCTTCACAAAAGGCTTGATACTCAGGCTTATCTCAGCCCCTTTAAGATATGCCGTCAGCGAGACTGCAAGTATCGCTCCGTAGCAGACGGCTGTTGAAATTGCCGCTCCATCTGCGCCCATTTTCGGCACAAGGCACAAGTTCCCCAACAGCTTCACCGCCGTTCCCATGAGCATTATTTTCAGCGGAGCGGCGGCTTTTCCTATGGCTTGGAGCATACTGAACAGCGGACAGGACAGGCACAGGCACACCATTGCAGGCATGAGAAGTCTCAGCGGTCGGACACATACCGCCACTTCGTCTGGCTGGTGCGAGAAAAGCACGGTGAGCACCTGCTCCGACAATATCCCCAGTCCCACGGCTGAGGGCACGGCTATGACTGCTGTGACCACAAGTGCCTGAACGGTGCTGTTGTGCAGAGACTGTCTGTCACCCCTTTCGTATGCCGATGTTACGCAGGTAAGTGCGCCTTTTCCGAGGGAATTGGTCACAGACGGCACAAGGTTGAAAACCGTCAGCGCTATCCCTGCGAACGAGCCGTAAACGAAATTCGGCACATCCGCCCTGTTTATGCCGTCGGGTAGATGAGCCACCGTATCAGGCGATATACAGCCAATCATCGTCCACATATCTATCAGCGCCGTCAGGTTGGTCACCACCGCACTTATGCCAATGGGCAGAGCCTCAGCCATTAGTTCTCTTGCGGCGCTTTTTCTGCTCATCATCGGCATTTTCGTCACACTCTCACGGCTGAACAGGCGTATCACTCCGAAAAAGACCGCCGCTCCCATTGAGGAAAGTGTCACGCCCATTATGCCTGCCGCCGCTGCCGCTCCACGGATATCCGTTACCTCGGGGAAGAACCGCAGAACAGTTTCGGGGTGCTCCGTGACGTATCCGCACAGCTTCAAGCCTGCCGCAACCTTGACTGCGCCCTCTATGACCTGCGAGACCGCTGTCGGGTACATATTGCTCATTCCCTCGAAATATCCACGCTCCACCGCTGTGATACAGCCGAAGAAAACCGACGGCGCTATCATCGCAACAGCCGCCTGAGCGTCGGGACTTCCTGCGGATATGACGCTGAAAGGCTTTGCAAGGAGGAATATGAGCGCACTTCCTGCCAGTCCCACCGCCGAGAAAAGGAGCAGAGCAATCCGCCTTATCATCCGAGCCTCAGCCAAATTTTCCGAAGCGGCACTCCTTGCGGTCATTCTTGCTGAGGCAGAAGATATGCCCGTTACGATAAGTGCATATATCGGCATGAACAGGCTGTACGCACAGCTAAAGTAGCTCATCCCCACGCCGCCGAGGATATTGGTCAGCGGTATCTTGAAAAATGCCCCCAGCATTTTCGCCGCCGCCGCCGAGACCATAAGTATTACCGAGCCTTTTATGAAATTCTGCTTTTTCAACATATCCCCCCTTTATTTCAGAAATCAGCAAACTATTTTTAGATCCGTCACCGCAGGTGACACCACACTACTTACTGCTTACTACTTACTACTCACTACTTACTACTTACTGCTTACTACTTTCTGAATTCACTAAAAAACTAATAAAATATATGTTGCAGAATTGAAAAATATGTGGTATAATAATAGATGGACTATGCGCCGACTATTGACCGCTATAGTTTAGGCTGATATATTCAGCTAACTCAGATTTTTTGAGAAAGGGTGTTTTTCAGGCATGGAATATAAATTTTCTG
Organism: Ruminococcus sp.; assembly: GCA_017479805.1. Classification (GTDB taxonomy): domain Bacteria; phylum Bacillota; class Clostridia; order Oscillospirales; family Ruminococcaceae; genus Ruminococcus. The sequence continues at coordinate 11,918 of JAFVBU010000162.1, read as the reverse complement.
ACAAAGTAAGCAAATTGCAGGCTTCTGCTATACGTGAGATCCTTAAATTCACTTCCGACCCCGAGGTAATTTCCTTTGCGGCTGGCAACCCTGCTCCCGAAGCGTTTCCTACAGAGGAAATTGCTAAAATATCCGCTGAACTCCTCAGAGATGACCCCATACTCGCTCTCCAGTACTCCATCACCGAGGGCTATACTCCCCTCCGTGACTTCCTTAAAGGCTGGATGACTGAAAAGGGCTGTTTTCATAAGGAATTCGACGATCTTATCATTACATCAGGCGGTCAGCAGGCTAACGAGCTTTCATGTAAAGTCCTGCTCAATGAGGGCGATACCCTCCTTGTTGAGAACCCCAGCTTCATCGGCTCTCTCAACGCTTTCCGCTCTTATAACGTCAACCTCAAAGGCATCGATATGGAGGACGACGGCATTGACCTTAACAAACTGGAAAATGCTCTGAAAACCGAGAAAAACGTCAAGCTCCTCTACCTCATACCCAATTTCCAGAACCCCACAGGCAGAACTATGTCCCTCGAAAAGAGAAAGGCTGTCTATGAGCTGGCTAAGAAGTATGACTTCATCATCCTTGAGGACGACCCATACGGCGAGCTGAGATTCGCAGGCGAGAATGTCCCCACCATCAAGAGCATGGACACCGAGGGCAGAGTTATCTACTCCAGCACATTCTCAAAGATAATCTCATCGGGCTTCAGAACAGGCTTCGTTTCCGCTCCTGCTCCTATAGTACAGAAGATAATCGTCTGCAAGCAGGTATCGGACGTTCACTCCAATATCTGGGCACAGGTCGTGTCACACCGCTTTATGAGCACCGTTGACCGTCAGGCTCACTTCAAGAAGCTCCGTGATATCTACAGGAAGAAGTGCGACCTTATGTGCTCCTACATCGATGACGGCTTCTCAAAGAAGATAAGCTATATCAAGCCCGAAGGCGGTCTGTTCATCTGGTGCACTCTCCCCGGGGACTGCAATATGAACGAGTTCTGCAAACAGGCTGTAAGGGATTACAAGATAGCTTTAGTCCCCGGAAATGCATTCTCCATCGAGGAGGGCGAGGTAAGCCATTCCTTCCGCCTCAACTATTCTACTCCAAAAGACGAGGATATAAAGAAGGGTATGGAAACTCTTGCAAAGATGACAAGAGATATGCTCGGCTGAGTTAAGCTATCAGCTAACAGTCGGCACAAAACAAAAAAGAAAAATCACATTTGAAAGGAATTATCACTATGCCAAACAGATCAACTGACAGATATAATGTCACACAGAAATATCTTATGACAAGAGGTCAGGCTCTTAATTTCCCTGCTGATTTCTTTGAAGTAAAATTCAAGAGAGATCAGGTTTTCGGTGTCGTTATCGATATCCCAATGTCCGCTGACGTTCTTACTACTATGGTATGCTTCATCAACGGTGCGGCTAACCTCTATTTCAACAACGGCGGCGAGTACACAGGCGCTTCACAGAAGTACAGAAACCTCGTTCAGGCTGCTCATACTCTCGTTGCAAATGCAGGCCCTCTGCTCCCTAAGTGCACAAAGACAAAGAAGTTCGACCTTCCTACAGGCAGAACACAGAATATCTTCCTGCTCACTAAGGGCGGCATCTACAAGACTGAGCTGAGACAGGGCATTATCCCTGCTGACCAGCCTGAGCTCCGTTCATTCTACGTTCTCTATCAGCGTGTTCTCGGTGAAGTAAGAAACTGCCAGCTCAAGGACGAGGCTGAGGCAAGAAAAGCTGCTGCAAAGTAAGGAGAGTTATACCAACAATGGACGATAAGAAACTCATATTCAGTGCCATTCAGCCAACAGGCACTTTCACTCTCGGCAACTACATAGGCGCTGTCCGCAACTGGGCACCCTTGCAGGAGGAGTACAACTGTATCTACTGCGTTGCCGATATGCACGCTATCACTGTAAAGCAGGAGCCTGCAAAGCTGCGCCAGAACACTATGGCTGCTTATGCTCTGCTCATGGCTTGCGGTCTTGACCCTGAAAAGTCGATACTCTTTATCCAGAGCCATGTTCCCACTCATGCCCTGCTCAACTGGGTGCTGTGCTGTAATACACAGTTCGGCGAGCTGTCACGTATGACACAGTTCAAGGACAAGAGCCAGAAGCACCCCGACGATGTAAACGCAGGTCTTTTCACTTATCCGTCGCTTATGGCGGCTGATATCCTCGCTTACAATGCGGACTTCGTTCCCGTGGGCGTTGACCAGAAACAGCATTTGGAGCTTGCAAGAAATATTGCACAGCGCTTCAACCAGCGCTACGGCGATTTCTTCACACTTCCCGAGCCTTACATCATTGACGTAGGCGCAAAGGTAATGTCTTTGCAGGATCCCACAAAGAAAATGTCCAAGTCGGACGAGAACCCCAATGCTTGTATACTCATCCTTGACGATAAGGATACCATCATCCGCAAGTTCAAGAGAGCAGTTACCGACAGCGAAACTGAGGTATGCTACCGTGAGGGCAAGGATGGTATCAATAACCTTATGGCTATATATTCATGTGTTACGGGCAAGGACTTTGCTTCTATCGAAAGCGAGTTCGCAGGCAAGGGCTACGGTGATTTCAAGGTCGCTGTAGGTGAGGCTGTTGCGGATCATCTTGAACCTGTGCGTACTGAGTTTGACCGTTTGATATCGGATAAGGCTTATTTGAAGCAGTGTTATACTGAGGGTGCGGGTAAGGCATTTAAGTATTCACAGAGGATAGTGTCGAAGGTTTATCATAAGGTTGGATTTGTGGACAGATAAAGAAAAAACAAAAAAAGAAAAATAAAAAAGCGGCGCAGCCGCTAATAATACCAGAGTCAAGGGAGGTGTAGACCTCCCTTGCGGAGGGTGAACGAGGGAGGCAGAGCCTCCCTAACAAAGCAGTCAGTCCAGCAGAGCGTGGACTGACGGACGGGTAAATGCAGCTTACGGTCAAGCCGTATTTAGCGGAGGTTACTCTCATCGGCTTCGCCGCTTTTTGTAATTTTTCTTTTTTATTTCTTATTTTCGCCATTCTGCGAATCTTTTTCCACAAACTACCGCAGATTAGTATTATTTACCAAAAATGCTGAAATGGGTTGCATTTCAGCAAATTTTAATGTATTATTATATGGTGTGCTGCTGCGGATTCTCCGCTCAGCTTGCCTGTCTTTAAGGGAGTGTTCCTATGGTAGAATATCAGCAAAAGGACAGATACAATATTGACGATCTCCTCGATATTATGAGACTTCTCAGAAGCGAGGGCGGCTGCCCGTGGGACAGAGAACAGACCCACGCGTCGATCAAAAGCGACTTCATTGAGGAGACCTGCGAGGTCATCGAAGCCATCGATCTGAAAGATACCGCTCTGCTCCGTGAGGAACTGGGCGATGTGCTTCTACAGGTGGTCTTTCATTGCAGGATCGAGGAAGAAGCTGAAAATTTCCGCTTCGACGATGTGTGCGATGAGGTTTGCAAAAAACTCATCATCCGCCATCCCCACGTTTTCGGCGAGGTAAAAGCCGACACCTCGGATCAGGTGCTCAAAAACTGGGATGCTATAAAAATGCAGACTAAGGGTCAGGAGACCTATACCGATACCCTCAAAAGCGTTGCCAAGTCCCTCCCTGCTCTTATGAGAGCTCAGAAGGTCGGCAAACGTGCCATGAGAGCAGGTATGGATTTCCGTACAGCCGAGGACGCTGTTGCTTGTATCGCAAACGAAAAGGCTGAACTGGACGCTGCTGTCATAAGCGGTAATAAAGCTGATATTGAGGAGGAACTGGGCGACCTGCTTTTCTCCTGCGTCAACGCTGCCCGTCACCTCGGTATCGACGCTGAGCAGGCTTTGAAGGATTCCACTGAGAAATTCATCAAGCGCTTCTCCGTCACCGAAGAACTGGTCAGAAAAGACGATATCGACATGAAGTCCCTCCCTATCGAAGAACTTGACGTTTATTGGGACAAGGCAAAAAACATTATAAACAAATCGGAGGATAATGAAAATGACAAAGACTGAACTTATCAACTCAATCTCAGATAAGGCTAACTGCACAAAGAAGGACGCTGCTTCTGCTCTGGAAGCTACTCTTGCTGCAATTCAGGAAGCTCTCGAAAAGGGCGACAAGGTTTCTATCACAGGCTTCGGCACATTCGAGGTTCGTGAGAGAGGCGAAAAGACCTGCATCAACCCTAAGACAAAGCAGAAGATGGTATGCCCTCCATGCAAGGCACCTGCTTTCAAGGCCGGCAGAGGTCTCAAGGAAGCTGTTAATAAGTAATAAGTCAGGGGACGGCTTTGTGCTGTCCCTTTTACTATAGAGGTGATTTTTTATGAGACTGGATAAATACCTTAAAGTTACAAGGCTCATCAAGCGCCGCACTGTTGCCAATGAAGCCTGCGACGCAGAAAAAATAGTGGTGAACGGCAAGGCTCAGCGTGCTTCCTACGACGTTAAGGTCGGCGATATAATCGAGATAAACATGGGCACAAGGCCACTGAAAGTAAAAGTGACCAACGTCACCGAACACGCTACCAAAGAAAATGCGGCGGACAATTATGTTGTCGTTGAATAAGCTGAGAATGTAGGGGCGGATATTATCCGCCCTTTTACATGGATAAATGCAATTTGTAGGGGCGCTTTCCGAGCGCCCGTCGGTCTCGCTGAAATGTGCGGTTATATTTTGTAGGGAACGCCGCCCCTACAGATAATGGCATAATAACAAAAAAGCAAAGGGCGCACAACTGTGCGCCCTTACTACTTTCTGATTACTACTTACTTAGTATTATGGATATCCCAGCGGAAGCTGAGGAGCTTTGAGGCTTTGGTGTTGTCGAGCATATTGTTGTTCTCCAGCTTCGACAGGTCAAGATACCTGTAATTCTGCTTTTCCTCCTTGTTGCCGAACAAGCCTTTCAGCTTTGACATTGCACTTCCGGGAGTCTTGGATACTACCGCTCCTAAGCTGTGATGCTCTCGCATGAAGCTGATTATGTCAGCCGCCGTGATGAGCAGCTTGTCGCTTACATTGTATGTGCCTGCATAGCTCATATCATCCGCATTCTGTGCAAAGCACAGGATGAAGTCTACCAGATTATGTACACAGCAGAACTGGAAGCCGTACTGTCCCTTTCCTGCCACGAAAAGACTGCCGTCCTTCGGGTCTACTATCTTGGACATGAGATTTTCCGTAAAATTGAGAGTGTATACGGGTGAGAATCTCAGTACACAGCATATCACTTCCTTGTGGTGTGCCATTTCTTTTATGAGGGCTTTTTCGGAAGCATATTTGAGTGCAGCATAATTGGAGTGTATCTTTAACTCATTATCTTCTCTGATAGGTTCACGTGTCTTGGGGAAGTCGTACACCTGATCGGTGCTGAGGAGCACCAGTTTCTTTATATTTGATGTCATTGCGTAGCGGTAAATGAACTTATCCACAGCAGCGGAGTCCTTTACCTGTTTGTCGGTCACTATAGGGTCGAGGTCATTATCAACAGTACAAGCAGCATGAACAAAAATATCTATCTCGTTGTTTTCAAACAGATCGCCTATAGCATCCTTATCCGTTACATCCGCCTGAACAAAGGTGTAATTCACCTTATTGTCGTTGTAGTCGGTTCTTTCCTTATCCACGGCAATAACGGCAAATCCTTTTTTCAGCAGACCTGAGACTATGTGCTGACCTATGAGGCCGCATCCTCCTGTTACAAGAACTGTTTCCATAAATCAGAGCCTCCTTTCAAATCATCCATCCGTCCCGTACCTATTGCACAGGACTATATCTAAACTATATTATAACACATTTTACTGCCGTTTGCAATACCTATTTTTCATGTAAACCTGTGGAAACTGTATAAAATCACTCAATATCGGCAGAGGTAGGCGCTGCATTGATTTCTTCTATGAACTTGTCAACAACAGAATATATCATATCATATGTCTCGCTCCACGGTGTACCTCTTGATGCATTTCTCATATTGTCGTCAAGGACCTTTCCGCAGTCCTTCGATATGCCTCGTGAAATGTCGATAACGGGATTCTCGGAAGCAAGGCGGTACATTTCGTCTTTCATTTCGATCATTTCGTCAGTCCAGCCGAAATCTTCACGGAACTGCTGGTTGCCCAGCTCGCCTGTTGCTTCGTCGAGCATTGCAAAGCGCTTACATTCGAGGAATTTCGCAACTCCCTCGGGGTTGCTTCCTCCGCTTACAAACATATAGGAATTCATACCCGTAGGTATGTAGTATTCATCTGCATCGGGGTCTTTCGGCATCGGCACGAAGAAAACGTCCTCGCCGTACTTGGACTGCCACTGAGACTTTTCGGTGTAAAATTCATACAGACCAACAGGATAGAACAGTGATTTACCCTCACCGATGTAATTGGGCTTTGCGTCCCATCCGTAGTCGCCTACTCCGATAGCTATACAGCCCGTCTGATACAGGTCGTAGAGCCTGTTCTCCGCACGCTCTATTGCAGGGTCACTGAGGTTGCTTACCAGCTTGCCATCCTCGATACTTACGGGAGTTACGCCTGTTGTATCGATAAGTCCGAACTCGAACCACCAGCCGTCAAGACCGTAGTGCTCCGAGGACGGGTCGGAGAATTTTTGCAGCATATCCTGGAAAGTATCCCAGTCCCATTCGCCACGGTCGTAGAGGTCTTTCGGGTCCTCCAGACCTGCTTCAGCAATGGTCTTTCTGTTGTACACCACAGCAACGTTGTCGCCCGTAGCCTCAACAGCCACAAGGTAGTGCTTGCCGTCCCAGATAAAGCTGTCGTTGAGGTCCTGAATATCCTCCCAGAGCGGCTGGCTGAAATCGATATAATCATCAACAGGAGCGAACATACCTCTTATAGCGCCGTTCGGGAAAGCATCGAGGTTGCCTGCGTAGAAGAAGTCTATTCCCTCGCCCGAGCTTATATAATGTGCCAGATCATCATATCTTGTTTCATAGGTCGTAGGATAATGCTTTATCGTGCCGCCGTAGCGTTCCTGGAATACAGCCAGCTCTGTAGGCACGTTCTTGCCTGTGCCGTCGGGGTTGATATCCCAGTCGGAGAGCCATTTTATCTCCTTATTTTCCAGCTCGCCTGTGAGGAGGTCGGTATTCTGTGCATTTTCGTGTATCTCCTCACGGACAGAGGAATCAAGGTCACGCTTCGATTCGCTGACAGAGGATTCCTTACTGCTGCTGCACGACAGAAGTGAAAGCGACATTGCTGAGACAAGCAGAGTGGAAGTAAATATCCGTGTTTTGTTCATATTCAAGCTCCTTTCGTCAATGGTATATTGCAGCCATTTGTCCTTAGCCCTTAGCCACTGATATCTGCGTCGGCTGATCTGTGATGTTAGTTGATACAAAAACCAATGGATAGCGGCTTTGCTTTGATGCTGTCTTAATTATAACATTTTATTGCATAAGCTGTCAATATCAATATTTCATAGAAATTTCGTCACAAAATAGTAACATATCACATAAAAGTCTATATAATTTCTACAAAAGATATATATCAAATCAATGATTCGAGCCGCAGCCGCCGAGCTGTCTGTATGCACAGCTCTCACGCATACTGCACACCGCACAGCCCCTCGCTCCACGCTGCACGGGAGTGTCCGATATACCGATGATCGCCGTCACCGACTTGGACGGAATGAGCAGACTGTTCTCCGTTGCGGTTAGTCCTATGCGCCTTTGTGCGTTGAGTGCGGTCAGGAATGCACCTTGCAGGTCAAGTGGAAGATCGCCGTAGCCCGGACTGAACCGCCATGTTCTGTAGGGCACGTTCCCGCCCGAGAATATCTCCTCCTCCGCCTTATTGCAAAGCTGTTCAACTGCGGCGCTGCAAATGCAGTCCACCGCCAGCGAAAAAGCCATGTCACGCACTGCTGTCTGACGTATCAGCTTGTCGGCTTCCGCTGAAAGGGTCGCCGCAAGGAGCACCGCCCTATCGCAGCCGTTCAGGTGCTTTCGGATATCTCTGCCTGTGAGCGTTTCCGCCATACAAGCAAGTTTTATGCCGTTCTCAGCCGCTTCCACGGCTGTCTCTCTGTAAACGTATACGGGTCTTACTGTCTCCCTCACGAGCCGTTCAGCCCGTTCAAGAAGCTCCAGCACTGTGTTGTCAGGCTCGCCTTTCACTCCCATATACCGTGCAGCCTCCGTTAAGGATATGGGCGATAGGGAGATCAAGCGCCGATAATGCCCGAAATTGCTTCGCTTATCTTGCGTGCAACGTAGGCATTGTTCATGGTGTAAAGGTGTATTCCGTCAACTCCGCTTGCCGCAAGGTCGATTATCTGGCTTATTGCATAGGCAATACCTGCGTCACGGAGCGCTTCGGGGTTGTGCTCGTACCTCTGCATGATACGCACGAATTTTCTCGGCAGACTTGCGCCGCAGGTGGTGACCATACGCTCTATCTGGCGCTTGTTCACAACGGGCATAATGCCTGCTTCTATGGGCACATCGATACCTGCCAGTTCTGCCTTTTCACGGAAGGAATAGAAAGCGTCGTTGTCGAAGAAAAGCTGTGTGATGAGGTGAGATGCACCTGCGTCCACCTTTTTCTTCAGGTTGCGAATGTCCTCTATCATGGAGTCAGCGTCGGGGTGAACCTCGGGATAGCAAGCGCATGCAATGTCGAAATCACCGTGCTCCTTGATAAACTCTATCAGCTCGCTGGCATAGTGGAAGTCCTCCTTTGGCGGAATATCGGGGTTGATATCGCCACGGAGAGCGAGGATATTCTCAATGCCCCTCTCCTTTATCTGTGAAAGAGTCGCCTCTATCTCGGACTTGGTGTAGTTGATACATGGCAGGTGTATCATGGGAGTAACGCCCTTTGCCTTTATCCTCGACGCAATGTCAAGGGCATGGCTGTTGTTGCTGCTGCCGCCTGCGCTGAAAGTCACGCTGATGAAGTCGGGTGAAAGGTCGTTCAGCTCGTCGAGGGTGTTGTAGATGACCTCAATGGGACTGTCCTTCTTTGGCGGAAAGACCTCAAACGAAAAAACGGTCTTATTTTGGAAAATATCTTTTATGCTCATATCAATCAATACTCCAGTCTATAGGCTCAAATCCGTGCTGTGTAAGGAAGTTGTTAGCCTTTGAAAAATGCTTGCAGCCGAAAAAGCCGTTGTACGCCGACAGCGGACTTGGGTGCGCCGCTTTAAGTATAAGGTGGTTCCTGTTGGTGATGAACTGCTGCTTTGCCTTTGCGTCGCCGCCCCAGAGCATGAAAACCATCGGCTTTTCACGCTTGTCAAGGAGCTTTATAACATCGGTGGTGAAGTTCTCCCAGCCCAGTCCACGGTGGCTTCTCGCCTGATTTGCACGAACGGTCAGCACCGAATTCAGCAGCAGAACTCCGCTTTCAGCCCATTTTGTCAGCTCGCCGTGCTTGCCTAAGTTGTCGATACCCACATCGTCACGTATCTCCTTGAAGATGTTCACCAGTGACGGCGGCGGAGCGATGCCCTTGCGGACGGAAAACGAAAGCCCGTGAGCCTGTCCCTCGCCGTGGTAGGGGTCTTGCCCGATTATAACGCACTTCACATCATTGTAGGAGGTCAGCTTCATTGCGTTGTAGATGTCGTACATATTTGGGAAAATCCTCTGCGTGCGGTACTCGTTGATAAGGGTCTGCCTCAGTGAAAGGTAGTAGTCCTTTGTGAACTCGTCCTTGAGCAGTTCGCCCCAGTCGTTGCCAAAATTAACCATATTTCCTCCAAAAATAAACAGGGCAGCGTGTGCCGCCCTCTTATTCGTCGTGATAAATCTATAAATTTATTAATGCGACAATAAAAAATATAAAAAAGCGGCGAAGCCGCATAGACCGGGGTCAAGGGGGATGTTATCTCCCTTGCGGAGGGTGAGCGAGGGAGGCAGAGCCTCCCTGATAAGTAGTAAAGCGGCGAAGCAACGCTTTACGGAAGTGAAATTGCAAAGCTCGGTCAAGCCGTATTTAGTGGAGATTACTCCCAGCGGCTACGCCGTTTTTTATTTTTTCTCGTCCTCGTTCTGAACGACGATCTCTTTCTTATTCTTGTAATACTTGAAACGCACCAGTGTATTCCGCCTGTAGGTCAGCGAGCCTTCAATGTCAAAGGGCACTTTCCAGTATGCCTCGGGCGAACAGGTCACCCTCAGCTCCTCCTGCTTTCTTGTGTTGAAGATCAGCTCATAGTAAGCGTCGGTTATCTTCTCCGTGCCGTCCTTTTCGATTATACGCAGTCTGTCGTCGCTCTTGCGGACAAGGGTACAGACCTCCACCAACGGCTCATTGATACTTTTCTGTCTGAACCTCTTAGGCGGCGGAACGGGGTCAAGGAGCTTTTCGTGCTCGCCCACCTTGCCGTTGTCCACAACAAAAAACGCAAGGATATTGTAAAACAGGCTTCGTGCGAAAAAGTACAGCACAAGCCCTGCAAGTATGAGAATACCGATCATTACAGCCGCAACAATCAGTAAAGTCTTTAAATCAAATGCCATATTTATCTCTCTTTCATTTGTTTCTATACTATAATTATAATACATTTCGGGCTTTTTTGCAATATGTAATTGCAAAAATCTGCGTTTTGTGATATAATTTAGTAAAATCTCATTCATGAAATTATATTTACTATAGGTGATAAATATGCAAAAGATTCTCGGTTATATGCGTAAGGCGATTCAGGAGTTCGACCTCATTCACGACGGCGACAGGATTTGTGTCGGTGTTTCGGGCGGAAAGGACAGTGTTGTCATGCTCTACGGGCTGTCACTTCTCCGCCGCTTCATCGGTATCGACTACGAGATCGTCGGGCTGACCCTCGATCCTTGCTTTGGCGGCAAAAAGGGCGATTATTCGGCGGTTGCGGACTTCTGTGAGAAAAATTCCATCGAATACCACGTTGTTGAAACTCAGATCGGCGAGATCGTTTTTGATGTGCGGAAAGAGCCGAACCCTTGCAGCTTGTGTGCACGTATGCGCCGTGGAGCGCTGCACAACGAGACAAAGCGCCTCGGCTGCAACAAGATCGCTCTCGGTCACAACTACGACGACGCTGTTGAAACTTTTATCATGAACCTTTTCACTGAGGGGCGAATCGGCTGTTTTGCTCCCACCAACTACCTTTCACGCAAGGAGATAACCCTTATCCGTCCGCTGGTTTTCGCTCCCGAAAAGTCCATTCGCAGCGCCGCAAACCGTCAGCAGCTCCCTATTGTCAAGTCGGTCTGTCCTGCGGACGGACACACCAACCGCCAGCGCACCAAAGAGTTTCTTGAAGAAATGGAGCGCAAGGACAAGGGCTTCAAGGACAGGATATTCGGAGCAATGCGCCGTGGCAATGTTGATGGGTGGGTCAAGCTGCCGTCAGCTTGACCACACTCACGCTCCCACTCGCAAGCTCGTTCACTCTCTGCGGGACGGAGAATCTGCTTTCGCACACTGACACAAATATTGTCGAATGTAGGGGCGCACAGTGTGCGCCCTTTTTTCATGTTACCTTACAAAAAATGTAGGGGATGGCGCTCTCGACGTCCCGTGAGCATCATTGCAACTACATCAGGAGCCCGAGGGCGGCTCCCCTACTATATTCACCACAAATAAAAAGGCTCCCCATTAAGGAGAGCCTTTGTTATGTTCTTTTAAAGAATACTTGACTTAAATTAGTCTTCCTTCTTCTTGAGAGCGAATGCTGTACCTACAGCTACTGCAAGACCAGCTACTGCTACGCCTACGCCTGTTACACCGGTCTTAGGTGAGTCAGTTGTCTTAGAACCGCCGCTGCTCTTAGTTGTTGTTGTCTGAGCAGTTGTTGAGTTTGTAGCACCTGTGCCTGAAGTTGTAGCAGATGAAGATGTTGTTGTTGTGTCAGATGTTGTTGTAGATGTTGCAGATGGTGTTGTAGTTGTTGTTGCAGATGTT
>JAFVBU010000161.1 GCA_017479805.1 Ruminococcus sp. | reverse complement strand
GAGAGGTGTAGACCTCTCTGGCAGGGGGAGTATGAGGGGGACAGCGTCCCCCTGACAAGGTAGTAAAGCAAGCGTAGCTATGCTTTACGGCTGTTCAACAAGTACTACTCTCGGCTTGACCGACTAAATAATTTAGGGGCGATATAAACATCGCCCCTTTTAATTTTGGATATTTAGTTATTCATAAGATCGAGAAGAATTTTTCTCATATAGATCACATCGAAAACATCAGTCTGACCGTCGGTATTGGCGTCGCAGGAATGTTCGGGCTTTTGAGTTCCGTGAACTGCGCCTGCACAGTAAACGAGGTCGGCAATATTGACCACGCCGTCCTTATTCAGGTCGCCGATAAGCACGGGCGGAGCGGTAGTAGTGCTGGTAGTTGATGAAGTTGTGGTAGTTGTTGGCTTTTCGGTGGTCGTAGTTGTTGCGGATGTGGTGGTCGTAGTGGCAGCCGTAGTAGTAGTGGTGGTAGGTTTTGTAGTAGTAGTTGTTGTTGTCGTTGTTGTGCTTCTGCGTGTGCGTGAGCTTGTGGTCGATGCGGATGTTGTTGAAGCAGAGGTGCTCGATGTAGTTGCGGCAGCGGTGGTTATAGCTGAGGTGGACTCAGTTGTTGCCTCTGTAGTCGTTGCTGCGGAAGTAGTCTGCTCGGCAGTTGTAGTAGTTGTCGATTCGGTGGTAGTTGCTGTTGTTGTGGTGGTAGTAGTTGTTGTTGTCGTGGTGGTTGTTGATGTAGTCGTCGTTGTTGTCGTAGCAGGAGAATAATCCTTTTCGGATATTTCGGGATAATTCAAGTAGGTTATGTTATAGTCGGGCTGCTCGGTGTGGACACGGAAAAAGCTCTTTGAACCCTTGATGAAGTAATCGTACTTCATTTCCTTGCCGTATTCGCCGTCAAGGTCGTCCCATGTAACGTCCATGCCGTACCAGTTTCCGTCCTCCATCTGCACATAATTCCACATATGAGCGGAATCGTCCTCAACAGACTCATTTCCGTAGACGAGCACGCAGGGAATGTCCATTTTATCGCAAATGAGCTTGAATCCCTTTGCATAGCCCTCGCAGACAACACCCGGCTTTACAAGAGAGCCTAATGCTGAGCCGTGAAGTGCGGCGTCAAGGTCGTAATAGGTGAATGTGCATATCTGATCGTGGATACTTTTTAGCTGTTCGTATCTTGTTTCGCCCTCCACATTGAAGGTTTCGACTGCTGCCCACAGCTCGTCCATAGCCTCCTCGACCTCATCTGCTGTCTCAAAGCAGGAATAAAAGGTTGGAGTTATGATAATGGTAGAGAAAGTGATGGTATACGAGCTTCTCCAGAAATTTCTTGTAATGGAAACGTCGTCGCCGGGGCGGACTGCCATTTTCGTTACATCCAGCCAGCAGAATTCGGGAAAATCGAACATTACCGAGTCGATGGCAGGCTTACAGCTTCCGAAAAGCGCAAGCTCATAGTTCTCCCTGTCGGTATCCGAGAATGAAGCGGATGAGGGCAGGGCGGAAACAGTCACCGACACTGTTTTTCTCAGTTTAAGCGTAACGGGCTGGTTGGTAGGGGAGTTGATGAGCGGCACAAGCTGCTGATAGATATACGCACTGTCCTCGTCGAGAAAGTCGTAATAATTATATCTGCCGTCGCCGAAGTTTGACAAAGCCTGACTGCTTTGGGGATAATCAAGGCTCAGGTCACCGATATCGCCGAAACAGACCTCCTCGGTTATCTGTTCGTCCACAGGTATTTCCGCAATATCAGCGGCATAAGATGTCAAAGGACTTCCTGTTGTCAGAACTGCAAAAGCTGTCACCATAGCGAATGTCGATGAGAATAATTTTTTCATGTTAAAGACCTCCATGTAAGCAATTATTTCCCATCCCCCAATTTATATATCTATTCTTATTATACAAAAAAATCTACAGCTTGTCAAGCAAATACTGTCAAATTAAACTAAATAATGAAAACTTCAACTTTTAGTATAAAAAAGGAAAGTCAAATTTGATGAATATTACAAAAAATCCGCAAGAGAGAGACAGGTGTACACGTGTCAAATACAACAAAAATATGTTATTAATAGCTGTAATATCTGTAATTTTGTCTCTTGAAAATATCACGGTGCTATGGTATACTTTTATGTGGAATTATAGAAATAACTGAAAGGTGTGTTCCGAATAATGTATTTATCAGAAATGTCAAAGGATGAGCTTATCAGCTTCAGAGAGGAAAATGTGAAGCTGTATGACGATTTCAGAGCTCAGGGACTTTGCCTCAATATGGCAAGAGGAAATCCGTGCAAAGAGCAGCTCGAACTGAGCGTTGATATGCTCAGAGTTTTCGATGACGGCGAGTTTCTCAGCAAGGACGGCTCAGATGTCCGCAACTACGGTCTCCTTGACGGTATCACCGAGGCTAAGAAGTTCTTCTCTGACATGATCGGCGTAGGCGAAGATGAGATAATCATTTTCGGTAACTCCAGCCTTAATGCAATGTTTTTCGCTGTTCAGACTGCTTTCAACAAGGGCGTTCTCGGCAGCAAGCCCTGGTCGGAATATGAAAAGGTGAAGTTCCTTTGCCCCGTTCCCGGCTATGACTGGCATTTCAAGGTCACTGAGTACTTCGGCGTTGAGATGATAAATATCCCAATGACAGCAGATGGTCCCGATATGGATATGATCGAAAAGCTGGTAGCTGAGGACGAGACTATCAAGGGTATCTGGTGTGTACCTCAGTACTCCAACCCCGACGGTATCGTTTACAGCGACGAGACAGTCAAGCGCTTCGCTGCATTAAAGCCAAAGGCTGAGGATTTCCGTATCTTCTGGGATAACGCTTACTGTATCCACCACCTTACAGATTCACCTAAATATATCCTCAACATCCTTGAGGAAGCAAAGAGGTGCGGCAACGAGAATATCGTTTACATCTTCGGCTCAACCTCAAAGATCACTTTCCCCGGCGCCGGCGTAGCAGTAATGGGCGGCAGCAAGGAGAATATCGACTCACTGAGAAAGTATCTCGGTATCAGTATCATCAGCTACGATAAGATGAACCAGTTCCGCCACGTTAAGTATTTCGGCACATTTGAGAATATGCTCAAGCATATGGATAAGCACAGAGATATAATCGCACCTAAGTTCAAGGTTGTAAGCGACACTCTCGCTGCTGAGCTTGCACCATACGGTATCGGCGACTGGAGCGACCCAAAGGGCGGCTATTTCGTATCATTCAACGCTCCCGAGGGCTGTGCAAAGAAGATAGTTAAGATGTGCGCCGAAGCAGGCGTTACGCTTACAGGTGCAGGAGCAACTTTCCCGTACGGAATCGACCCAGAGGATAAGAACATCCGCCTTGCTCCTACATATCCTCCGATAGAGGACTTAAAGAAAGCAATGTCACTGTTCACTATCTGCGTAAAGATAGCCGCCGCTGACAAGCTGCTTGAAGCATGATCTGACGGCTTTGCTCTTTCAGTAATATATGCTCTTGTTGGGGAAAAACCTTTTGAAAAATGGTTCTTCCCCAACCCCCTTTCCTAAAACTTGCATATTTAAATTTTTACCCCTGATAGGGCGCACTCAAAATGTTACAGCTTTGGAAGTTGTACGGTGCGCCCTATCAGGGGTACAAATTTGGATCAAAAGTCTTTGGAAGGGGGTTCGGGGGAGAACCTTTCCTCAGAAAGGTTTCCCCCGATAAAAGTACGTATTACTGAAAAAGCAAAGCCGTCAGATCATGTTATTCGTAGTCTTGATACTCGGGCTCGGTATATGTGGCGGTTTTTCTTGAACTGAACACATCCTCTGACAACCTTTCGTAGTTTGCGTCAAAATCGACTGTCAGCACGTTCATCAGATCTTCGCCTACCCACACATCCGCTGTATCGAATGTGCCGTCGTAGGGGACTTGTATCTGCTTCCGCTCATAGCCCAGTGCAAAGGGAAGTCTCAGCGAATAGAGGTACATTTCCAGTCCCGACATATTGGTCGTAACATCGGGCAATACTCTTGTGGCAATATTAGTGAAAATGCTCGGACGGAAAGTTTTTACCTTGTTCAGTATCAGCTCAATGACCTTGCGCTGTCTGCTTGTTCGTTCAAAATCGCTGTTGCCCACGTTTCTGATACGTGAGTACGCCAGCGCCTGCTTGCCGTTGAGGTGGAGAAATCCGCCGCTGTCAAGGAGGTCGGCAAATCGGTCGTCGCCCATAAGCTCATTCAGCTCGGCTTGGAGGATGATATTTATTTCTCCTGCTTCCTCGTCGGTAACGTCAAGGTCGAGACCGCCGACTGAGTCCACGATGGACGCAAAGGAAAGGAAGTCGATACCGACATAATCATCGATACGCACCTTGAAATTATTCTCGATAGTCTCCATAAGCAGGTCGGGACCGCCGAAAGCATAAGCCGCATTCAGCTTGTTCCAGCCGTAATCGGGTATCTCCACATAGCAGTCACGCATGAAAGAAGTCATGGTCATTTCGTGGGTACGGGTGTTCAGCGACACGAGTATCATTGAGTCCGAGCGTCCTGTTTCATCGCTGCCACGGTTGTCAGTGCCGAGAACGAGGATACTTTTCACATAGCTTGCATCAAGAGCGCCGATGGCGTGATGGTGCCCCGAGGATGGGACTTTGTCCACCTTGCTGATAAGGCTGAGGGAGGTGCAGGAGTACAATGCGAACACGACCAGAAAGGCGGTCAGCACTATCTTGAAAATGCGCTTGAATACCCTGCCTGTAAGACTTTTGTGATGCTTTTTCTGCGGACGGTACTGCTGCTGAGGCGGCGGAACGTAGGCAGGCTGTGCATTTGGCTGACGGTAATTCTGCTGAGGGCGGTCGTTGTAGTAGTGGTAGTTGGGCTGACTGTAATTCTGACGCTGGGCGGACTGCTGTTCGTTGGGACGTCTGTACTGCTGCTGACCACTTGGCTGTCGGTATTGCTGCTGATACTGTCTCTGCCCGTTCTGTCCCTGATACTGAGCCTGTCCCTGTGGTCGGCGGTACTGCTGTTGGTTGGAATACTGCGGACGCTGAAACTGCTGTTCACGGGAGTAATACTGCCTGTTGTCCTGACGCTGATACTGTTGGTCGGAGAACTGTCCCTGACTATAGTACTGCGTAGGCGGCTCGCTGTAGGGCTCGCCGTTGGCATTTCTCCTGTCGTCACGGTACTGTTCACGAACATTGCTGTTTCGCTGATTCTTTGGACGGTTTCGTTTAAGCGGAGGAAGATCGTTTGCGGGATATTCCGTGGTATAGTTGTCCATATCCTCGGGAAGAAGCATGGTATCTTCATTATCCGAATTATTTCTTTCCTGCATAATTTTTCCTTTCTGTCGTTTTGTTTCTCTTTGTGAAAAACCTGCATTCGGATGCCCGAGTGCAGGTTCTTTTGTTCCTTGAAACTGCGTTCAGCAGTTATGCTTTTTTGAATTTCACAGCTATTATGGTTATCAGCGTCCACAGCAGATTGTAAACGGTGATGGATGTAGCCGTGAGGTAGATGTAGCTTGAAGACTGGAAAGCCTTCGACATGATGAGCGCCATACTGAGAGCGAATGCCAGAAGTATGGATGCGGTCTGTAGGATGAGACCGATTATAGCCGAAAAATGGACTATTTTAGTGCCGATTATAAGCTCGGCAAGTGAAGCAAATCTGCCTGTTGTAGCCATTGAAGCACTGAGGCGGACTGACTTTTTTGTCTCCTCGTTGAAGTCGTCGTGAAGTCGCTGAGGGAGGATCCTTGACATTGACTCAGGGATATCGAACAGGTGATAGAGCTTGCGTGTGGTGATACATGGGTCAACGCTCTTGACGAAAATGCATATCTTGTTCTTGCAAAGTCTTTTCGCCCAGCGCTTGACGTATCTGTCAGCCACTATCTCAACAATGAACATTGCCGCTAAATTGCCTGATATGGACAGATAGAGTATTTCCTTGCCGCCTCTTGAAAGCTCGTCCTCCTTTGTTTTGGTGGGGAGACCCTCAATGTTGTGGCTTATCATCAGTTCACGGCTTCCGAAAAGTATGCGCTTGTTGCTTATCCAGCCGCACATACCCATATTTTCCTCATAGGAGTAATTTTCTATCCTGTACAGCGGACGTTCGCCCTCTGTAGTAACATCGTCGAAAAGCTGAGACATTATGCTTCCGCCGTGCTGAGTAAGGCTTGCCGCTTCAAGAAGTGCTTCATCGGGCTTGGTGTTGGAGAACACCCTTATGCCGTCAAGTCTGACAGTGCCCTTTGGGAAAAGGGAAGAAGCGTCCACAAGCACCGAGTTGGTGTCGTAGAAATCGTCAACGCTCTGATATCCCAGCATTATGCCCTTATTCTGCAATGCATTCTTAGACATATTCTCCAGCGGCAGGTTGCAGACCAGCGGAAGTGATACGCATGAAGCCGAAGCGACTATCATGCTGAATACCGAAAGTCCGAATGCCCATGCGTCCAGTGAAGCGTAGGTTCCCTTACAGAAGTAGATGAGGAACATGGATATCGCAAAGGACACCAGCAGTATTATGGGAGCGGCGTGCTTGCAGTAGTGGTCGGTCATATCCGACGAATAGGTGTACCTGAGGAAGTCTGTCAGGAAGTCGGTCTTACGCATTGAAGCGAGGATGGGGAAGTCTCCCAAAGTACCTCTTGTGATGCGTTCCGCACGTTCCTCGTCCATGACATAGGTAACGCCGTGGCGGTCGAAATTCCGTGAAACGAACTTGAAATTCCTTGCGGCTCGCTTCATTATCAGGTGCTTTCCCAGTGCATTGAAGAAAAGGGAAAGGATAGCCACAGGCATATAAATGTGTATATTTTCCGTACCCATCAGCCGTGGGCTGATAAAGGCGGGTATCATTGCAAGAACACAGGTGACGCAGGTCATAGCCGCCATTGAGTCGCTGTCAGCTTTGAGCGTGAACAGCTTTTTCAGTCCGTTGCTCATAACGGGGAGTGAAGATATCATTGCGATAAGTCCCAGTATAAGGTGAACTGCAAGGTACAACCTGACATTGCCTGCTGTGAGTATGCTTGCGATGGGGAAGCCGAACTGATTGCAGATGGTGATATACAGGCTCATAAAAGCGGTAGTCGCAAGTATGAACACTCTTGACGAGATTATGCTTCTCAGCTCGTAGATATCCCGTCCAACATCCTCGACGTCGCCGTAATAGTTGAAGTCAACGATACGCTTGGTACGTCTTTTTCTTGTTTTTGCGGCGGCAAATTCTGCTTCGTCATTGACGTCGATGTCAACGGGTATCTGCTGGGTCTGAGCCTTTGCTATCTCAGAAAGCTCCTCATCGGTATAAGCGCCGAGGGGCTTTTTCGGGTCGATACCCGTGGTTATTATAGCGGTAGGCGAGGGACCGATATCGGTTATCTGCTTCTTTTCCTCGGGGCTTTCAAATTCAGCGAGTATAGCTGCACGTGTTTTTTTCTTTTTCTTGAACGACGGGGGAGTGTACATATACTCTCCGTCGGGAGTTTCTCTGTCGTAGGTATGATCGGGAGTTTTGCCCCAGCGTTTCTTCTTTTTTCGTTTGGAGCTCTCAGCTTCCTTAGCTCTTGTGGAATCGGACATTCGCCTTATCTGAGGAGCGTCCGCAGGAGCAGAATGCTGAACAGGCTGATCCAGAGGCTTCAGCGGCTTGCCGTGGGGGATATTCTTTATCTCCTCCATAGCGTCTGCGTCCACCATAGTGACTTTTTTATCCTGAGAGATCATACCGCTGACTTTTTTAGTCGATGCAGCCATCTTTGACAGGTCGGGAGACTGCACAGTTGAATTGAGTATCTTCTGTGCATCAACTCGTCCGACGCTAACATTTGAGGATTCGGGAGAATATTCCTCCAGTATCTCCTCAAGAGATGGTTTCTTTTCAGGCATACTTATCTCCTTATTGAGCCGCTCTGCGCTGACGGAGTACCTCATACATGAAGATACCTGCTGCAACAGAAGCGTTGAGTGAGTTGATCTTTCCGAGCATAGGGAGTTTTATCATAAAATCGCACTTTTTCTGTATCAGCTTGCTGATGCCGAAGCCCTCCGAGCCGATGACAAGACCGCAGCTTCCTGTGAAGTCGGTCTCGCTGTAATCGCTGCCCGAAGCGTCGGTGCCGTATATCCACACGCCGTTCTCCTTGAGCATATCTATGCAGGAGGCGAGGTTCGGCACTCTTGCAACAGGCACATAGCTTGCAGCGCCTGCGGAGGTCTTGAACACGGTAGCATTAAGGGAAGCAGAGCGGCGTTTCGGGATGATAACACCGTCAGCGCCCGAGGTCTCGGCTGTACGGATAATAGCTCCGAGGTTGTGGGGATCTTCTATCTCATCGCAGATGATGATAAATGGCTTAGTGCCTTTCTCACGTGAAACAGCAAGGATATCCTCGACAGTGACATATTCGCCGCAGGCTCCGACAGCAACAACACCCTGATGTGAAGCACCGCCCGAAAGCTGAGAGAGCTTTTTATCCTGAGCGTCTTTTATTACAACTCCGTTTTCTTTGGCAAGACGGCGGATAACATTGAGACTGCCGCCGTTGCCGTCCATATATATACAATCAATGGAAGCCCCCGATTTAAGGGCTTCTATAACGGGATTTCTGCCGCAGATAACATTCTCTGCCGCATTATCCGTAAAATTTTTTTCTTTTTCCATAAATAAGGTCTTATTCCTCTCTGTATTTGATTACACCTTATTATTATACCATTATAAAAATAAAAAAACAAGTCCTTTGCATTGGTTATTTCAAATTATTCCGCCGCAACGGTTATTACTGACAATTCAGGTCTGTTGAAGATACGTGGAATGAACATCATTCTCAGCGGTCTTGCAAGTCCACGGCTTATGATATGCTCTGTGCCGCCGTATTGGTACTGTCCGCTTGTATATTTTGGGAAAATACCCTGATCGGGGGCATAAAGTCCCTGATCGAGCAGTACAGGCAAACGCCACTGTCCGCCGTGTGCATGACCCGAGAGTATCAGGTCGAAATGCTTTTCGGGACTGAGAAGCCTGTCTATCTGTTCGGGCTGATGGGCGAGGAGAATGTTGTAGTATCCCTCGTCAAGGTCGTCGTAGCATTCATCTATCTGGGGAGCACCTTTGCCCCATGCCTGGACTT
Organism: Ruminococcus sp.; assembly: GCA_017479805.1. Lineage (GTDB taxonomy): Bacteria > Bacillota > Clostridia > Oscillospirales > Ruminococcaceae > Ruminococcus. The sequence goes on along the minus strand of JAFVBU010000161.1, from coordinate 3,682 downwards.
CCTGAACGCCGTAGATACGCACTTTCTGACCGCCTGCATCTATTTCCAGCCTGTCGCCGAGAAGGAGCGGTATGCCCATATCACTGACCTGCCGGAAAAATTCTTCCTTATCCTCACGCATATCCTCATGGTTTCCAGGAGTATACGCACAGGGATAATTTTCGTGGACCTTTTTCATAATGCTGACAGCGTACTTTGTGCCGCCCCATGCATCGATAACATCTCCGCCGAAAAGGACTATATCGGGCTGTGCGGCTTCAATAGCCTCCCACAAGCCCGACTGGTCGGTACCGCCGAAGAAGCAATTGTGAAGATCGGATATAAACACCACTTTCAGATCCCTTTTCAGCTTGTCCGTGCTGACTGTGTAGCTGACAGGCTTCATGGAAAATCCCCATGCATCGAGGATAAGTATTACCGCAAGGCATAGGAGAGCGATGATGATACGTCTGATCTTCCTGCTTTTCATTACTTTGTGCCTCTCTCGCAGACAATGTCGATCATTTCGCCCACGTTCTTCATGCCCGAAACCTCACGCATTTTGAAGCGCATACCGAACTCCTCCTCAACAGCAGCAACAAGGTTGATGTGCTCAATGCTGTCCCAGTCGTCGATATCGGCAGAGGTCGTGTTTGCGTTTACAGTGATGGAATCGTCGCCGAAAACATCTCTGAAAACCTCGTTAAGTCTTGCGATAACATCATTCTTATTCATTGCAGTTCTCCTTTTCGTTTACTTTTATAACATTGTTTTTGTTAACGTATGAATCTATATCCAGATGCCATACAGAATCGCCGTTCTCCGACTTTTCGTCCGGCGTGAAGCCGAATGTTCCGTACAGCTCAGATACCATGTTGTTCTTGGCAGTCTTGTAGTAATAGCCGTTTATGCGGTGTATGCCACGCTCCTTTGCAAGCCGCACCACCTCGTCAAGCATAGCAAGCTCCATGTCACGTTTCAGCACACGGCAGCTCATGAGCCAGAGCTCCATATCAAGTACATCGCCGTTCTGCTTACCGATAACTACCGAAACTATGCCGTTGTCACCGAATTTATCGGCAAGTCTGCCGCAGAGACAGATATGCTCGGCGCTTTCGCTGACCTCGTGTATCTCAGTCTCGGTGTAGCGCTTGGTGGTCAGGTTGAACTGGTTGCTCTTGTTGGTGAGCTGAGTGATGCGCTGCTGATAAACAGGCAGGAATCCCACTATTTCAGCGTGCATATCCAGACTGAGCAGATAGTCCTCGTAGTTGGCAAAGCTCTTTTGCTGTGAAGCTCTCTGAGCATTTGCGGCATACATCTCCGAACGCTTCAGGTCGTCGGCGGAAACAGAAGTCACCTCGAAATATCCGCCTCTGCTGAGACAGTACATAGCGTGGTCAACGGAAGTGAGGTTGACTGTATTCACCATCGGGAGCTGTCCCTCAACGATAGCGCACTCGGCAGGATTGTCGTCGATGAAAACAAAGCTGTCGATTCCGAGGTTCAGGTCGCTTGCGGATTCAGCGATATTCCTGTCTTTCGGCTCCCAGTTAGCCTTGATGGAAACAAAATCGTCGGGACGGAGCACACTGCTCGGATGGTTCAGACCCAGCAGGGCATTTTCCTCCTCATTCTTTGAGCATACCGCAAGGACAACGCCGTAATTCTTGTAGCCCTTGATGAACTCCTGAAACTCGCTGAAAGACTGACCAACAGCAGTTTCGGGACCTATCTCAATGCCCTCCTGACCGTCGTCACCGATAACACCGCTCCAAAGCGTGTTGTCAAGGTCAAGGTCGATAACCTTCTGATTCTTGCCGTAAACGGACTTGATTATACAAGCTGTACTGTAAGCCAGATCGGGGATAGCGCTCATGCTTACGGCGTGCTTGAACATATACCAAGCCTCGGGATCGTGCCAGTTGGTCAGACCGATAACGGAGGAAAGGTAGTTTATATCATTGATGTAGAAGCCGTTGTTGTTTCTTGCGTAGTCGGAGAACATGACGTTCAGCCTGTTGATAAAAGCGGCTGTACCGCTGTAGCCCCATCCGTCGTAATTTCCCGTTCTGCGGAAAAGGGGCAGTTCAAAGTTGTTCTGGATAATGGGGCAGGCGAACTTTTCCATAAGGGACACCCATATCTGCTTGAAATAGCCGAACTGGTCGTCAAGCCTTGACTGTATCTGCTCGGGAGTCTCAGCAGGACTTTCGGGGAGCATGGTCAGATTTCTTGAGGTGGTATGGATGAAAATAATATCGGGAGCGAAGTTGTCAAGCTCGGGATTGCCGAAAACAGCATCCTCGTAGAACTTGTTGTACTCCGACTGGTAGAATTCAGGCTCGATGCCGAAATTCAGCAGAAAAAGCTCCATCATGGAGATGATGTCATTAGTGGTCGAGCCGCCGAGAACGGCTATTTTCTTGTGTATGCGCTGAGTATTATCTGCAAGGAGCTGTTTTTTCAGAGCCTTGCGCTTTCTCAGCAGCAGCTTGCTGTCAAATGGAAAAGAGAGTTCTTTCATTGCATTTCCTTTCGTCTGATTTATCTTGCGTAAAAGGGATTACCGTATTTTTCAGCCATTTCATGGGCTTTTGAGTCCTCACGGGCGATTATGGTCACCTTTGTGTCCACAGGCGGAGTGGAAGCGTCCTCAAAGAAGATACACTGAGGGTCTGAAACAGTCAGGGATTTCAGAACGGAGTACGAAAAAACATAGTAGTCGACCTCCGTCACAGGCTTGTTATTGATGAATGCGGGGATGGTCAGGTCGTACGGAAAGAGTATATCACGGTAGCCTGTGATGCGGACGTGCTCGGCGTACTCTGTGTAGTAAAGTCCGTTGCTCGTCATGTTTTCGGAGATATGCTGTGTGTCGTAAGCGTATGGACTGTCCTTGTAGGCGTCGGACTGACTTACGGCGGAAACCTCCTTGGACTGACTGGTCTTTTCGCCCAGCGTTTTCATTGCACCGAAAAGGCACACTGAAAAGAGCAGACAGCCTGCAATAAGCATAGCACGGCGCTTTGAGTCTGAATGATCTGTCGTTTTGTAATAGTCGAAATTCAGCGGTATCCTATTTTCGCTGTCGTGAACGGAAAGGTCGGTATACGTACCCTTTTCCTCGGGGACACTGTTTTTTTCATCACTCATAATATCATCCTCACTGGTGGATATTCCAGTAGATATAGTCCTTGTTGGGACCAACTGCGGAATACGTGCACATTGCGAACAGCATATCGGTACACTCTACTTCCTCGGCGAAGCTGACTGCGTTGATGTTGAAATATCTCACATCGCAGAGGTAAACGTCCTCAAATGAGCCTGAAAGGTAAGGCAGGAGAGCGTTTCCGTAGCTGTCCTTGAAAATAACGAGAGTACGCTTGTTTTTGCACTTGTTGTTGTGTACGTGGACTATGCGCTCATCCGTACCCAGAACAAGGTAATAGCTGGAATTATCGAGGTTCTGCGGATCGTTGAACAGCTCAGCGTCAACAGGCTCACCGAAATAGGTGTTGTACTGTGTGACTTTAAGGGAGCTGAGATCCTTTGGCTTGTAGTATACGAAATGCTCGGGGTGGTTGAGCAGAGCGGCACTCTGGGAATAACCGTAGAGAGTACCCACATAGTTCGGGAGAGATATCTTTTTGTAGGTATCAAGGGGAGCAAAGTCCACCTCAGCGGCTTCGGCAAAGGCTTC
>JAFVBU010000160.1 GCA_017479805.1 Ruminococcus sp. | reverse complement strand
CCCCTAAACAGTAGCAAAGCAAGCGCAGCTATGCTTTGCGGACGTGAAAATACAACAAACGGTCAAGCCGATGATAGTATAGGTTACTAAATTCGGCTTGACCGTTTGTTGGTCTGAATCATCCGTGAAACGTGGCTTCGCCCGTTTCACTGCTTTGTTAGGGGGGCGCCGCCCCCCCTCGTTCACCCCCTGCCAAAGGGAATATATTCCCTTTGGAATCCCGGTGTTTGGCGGCTTCGCCGCAGATTTTATTTTTCTTTTTATGCTGATCTCAGCTTGCTTTCGATCTCCTCACAGCGGAGAAGTGCTGTATCGATATGATCGCAGAAATTCTCCTTGCCTACATGCTCAATGAAGCCTGCCTTTTCCATTGCGTGCATCGGCTGTTCGTTTACGTGTGAGAATACCACCTTTACATTGTGGCGCTCACAGCGCTTAACTATGCCCATGAGAGCTTCAACACCTGCCGCATCGATAGCAGGAACGTTTCTCATTCTTATGCACAGCACGTCGATATTTTTATCGGACAGCATATAGCGGTACTTATCGGCTGCCGCAAAGAACATAGGTCCGTTTATCTCGAATACACGGGTATTCTGAGGTATCTTCTTCAGGAGGATATTGTCGGGGTCGGTGTCCTCGTCGTCCACATCCACCCATGCATGAGCCTCGGTAACGTCAGCCATACGCTTCATGAACAGCAGAGAAGCCATTACCATGCCCACACCGATAGCGACTACAAGGTCGAAAATGACGGTGAATATCAGTGTTACGAAAAGTACAGCAATATCGCTCTTAGGTGCGGTCTTGATGGTGTTGCGGATATTTCTCCAGCCGCACATATTATAAGCTACCACGAAAAGGATAGCGGCAATGGTCGGCATGGGGATGAGTGAAGCCTTGTCCATAAGGAGACAGAGGATAATGAGCACAACAACTGAATGAACCATGCCTGCAATAGGTGTACGTCCGCCGTTCTTGACATTTGCGGCTGTACGTGCTATAGCGCCTGTTGCAGGGATTCCGCCGAAAAATGCAGAACCGATATTTGCCACGCCCTGTGCCACAAGCTCCATATTCGAGCGGTGCTTTGAACCTATCATACCATCAGCAACTACGCATGACAGCAGAGACTCAACAGCCGCAAGGATAGCGATAGTGAAAGCATTTGGAACAAGCGCTCTTACTCTCTCGAATGTGATGTTCGGAACTGTAAAGTGAGGAAGCTCCTTTGAAACGTTGTAAAGGCTTCCGATGGTGTTGACGTTCATTTTGAACGCTCCGACCATGACTGAGCCGACGATAACGGCAATGAGCGAAGCAGGTATCTTCTCCAGCTTCTTTGGCCAGAGGATGAGGATCGCCAGTGATACCACGCCCACAAGGAGAGCCTGCGGATTGAGAGTGCCGAAGCAGCTTACTATCTCTTTCACCTTGTCAACAGTCTCGATAGGGGAATTCTTAAATGTCAGACCGAAGAAGTCCTTTATCTGTCCGAGGAGGATGGTTACAGCGATACCGAAAGTAAAGCCGCTGGTGATAGTTCCGGGGATGTACTTGATGAGTGCACCGAAACGGCATAAGCCCATGATGACCATGATTATACCAGCCATAACGGTGGAAATGATAAGTCCGTCCATGCCCTGTGAAGCCACGATTCCTGCGACGATGGTAGCGAAAGCGGCTGTAGGACCTGCTATCTGTACACGGCTTCCTCCGAGGAAGGAAACTATGAAGCCTGCAACGATGGCGGTATACAGACCCTGTTCAGGACCTACTCCCGAAGCCAGAGCAAGAGCGATGGACAGCGGCAGAGCGATGATAGCGACGATGATACCTGCCGTTACGTCCTTGACAAGCTGTTCCTTGCTGTAGTTCTTCATGACGGAGAAAAGTTTTGGTTTGAGCTTTTGCTCGGTTGGCTTCTGAGCCTGAGCTGACATAATCATTACCTCTTTTTTTGTAATTTTTTCATTTGCGTAAAATACACATCAAACGCCAAGGCAACACCGCACAAAGATTGCGCTGAAGATGCGCCGTCAGATTTTTCGTCAGATTGTATAGAAATTTCGCAGGCATACTGATGTATGTCAAGGAATTTCTGTGCAAGATGGCGGAAAATATGCAAGCAGATTCAGTGCAAAACCGAAAGGTGGTCTTTGTGCGGTGTTGCCTTAATATTATACTACTAAAAGGTCAGCATTTCAATAAAAAAACGGTTACAAGCAAAAAATCGTCGGGTTTGCTGATTTTGGTGAGAATATACTAAAATTAATGTTGATTTTTGAGCTGACGTCAACTCGACGAGCTGTCGTCAGCTCGACCACACTCACGCTCTCACTCGCAAGCTCGTTCACTCTCTGCGGTGCGGTAAGTCTGCTTTCGCTCGCTGATACAAATTGGGGAAAGTTTTCATATTATTGGGGCATAAGGAAAGGGCGCACACTGTGCGCCCCTACTACTTTCTGATTTCTGAAAACT
>JAFVBU010000159.1 GCA_017479805.1 Ruminococcus sp. | reverse complement strand
TTGCGATCTCATTCCAGTGTTCCGCTCCTGCCGTTACCGCTATTATTGTCATTACTATGACTTCCAATAAATCGTATTTGATTTTCCACTGTTGTCTTGTATCTTCTATTTCTTCAAAGTATTTTTTCATTCTTTTTCTCACTTTTTTACTTTTTTGTTCTATTATAACATTTATTTATGAATTTTTCATGCGGTTGCCCTGCACTATTAAATATCGCACTTGAAAAATGCGGCAGAAAGTGGTATAATATTCCTTTGACGAGAAAAATACATATTATAAGGAGAACAGGAATGAGTATTTTTGATGTGTTCGACAGGATAAGTGCTAATTCTAATGCGCCTAAGGGTAAAATAGAATATGTTATAGCAGGTCTGGGCAACCCGGGGATGGAGTACGACAACACCCGTCACAACGCAGGCTTCATGGTGCTGGATATGCTTGCTTCTCAGCTTGGCGAGGATATAAGCCGTCTGCGCTTCAAGGGCAAGACTGCCGAGGTGATGATAGGCGATAAGCGCTGTCTTCTGCTCAAGCCTACAACTTATATGAACAACAGCGGCGAGTCCATAGTGCAGGCGCTGGAATTCTACAAGATAGACGTTGACCATCTTATAGTGGTATGCGACGATATTTCCCTTGATGCAGGCAAGCTCCGCATACGCAGAAAGGGCAGTCACGGCGGTCACAACGGTCTCAGGAGCATTTGCGAGCTGACAGGCAGGGACGATTTTCAGCGCATAAAGATGGGCGTAGGCAAGAAGCCTCACCCCGACTATGACCTTGCAAAATGGGTGCTCGGAAAGTTCGGCAAGGAGGATGCGGAGAAGATGAAGCAGTCCGCCGAAAATGCCTGCGAATGTCTGAAGCTGATGGTACAGGGCAAAACAGACGAAGCCATGAACAAATATAATTCATAAGCCGCTGAGCGAGCGGCGGCGCAATCACGCTTCGCTCGTAAACTCGCTTACTCTGTACGAGGCGGCAAGTCTGCTTTCGCTCAACCATAATAATACAACATTTAGAAAGTCGAAATTGCGGTGTCCCAAACAGGGACAAATCTAATTTTTAATTCGTAAGCGAAGCGAATACCGCAATTACGCATTACGAATTACGAATTACGCATTAACATAGAGAGAGGGTCAAGATGAATATATTCAGCAGCATTTTCACGGAGCTTGCAGGGTTCAGGAGCATCCGTGAAGCAATTGAAAAAAATATATCGCCTGTCTCCGTGACAGGTCTTTCCCATATACACAGGGCTCACCTCATCCATGCCCTCTGCGGTGACAAGATAAATCTGGTCATCACAGGCTCGGAGGCGGAGGCTAAAAAGCTCTGTGACGATATCAATACTATGGCAGGCTCGGAAACGGCGGTAATGTTCCCCTCTAAGGAGTACGTTTTCACCCCCGTTGACAGCACCAACCATGAGTACGAATATATGCGTATTTCCGCCCTTTCACGTGCCGTTTCGGGAAACTGCGGCGTTATCTGTGCAAGCATTGAAGCTGTTATGCAGCCCACTATCCCTGTGGGAGTGCTCATAGCCTCGGCTGTTGAGCTGAAACAGGGACAGGAGATAGACCTGAAAGACCTCAGCATGACCCTTGCAAAATGCGGCTATCAGCGCTGCGAAAAGGTCGAGGGCGCTTCGCAGTTCTCCGTCCGTGGCTCTATCATCGATATTTTCCCCGTGCAGGCTGACAAGCCCGTGCGTATAGAATTATGGGGCGACGAGATAGACAGCATTTCCGAGTTCGAGACCGATTCACAGCGCCGTACCGACCAGCTTGAAAGTATCAGGATATCCCCTGCAAGCGAGGTGCTCTACGACGGGAACGAGCTGGCTGAGAAGATAGAAGCCCTCATCAAAAAGGTCCGTGGCAAGCGCATGGAACAGGTAAGAGAGCACCTCGGTGCGGATATAAGAAGATTGCAGGGCGGCGAGGTGCTTGCCCACGGCATGAAGTATTATCCCCTCGTTTACGGCGAGGCTGCAACGGTTTTCGACTACATCGACGGCGCTGTGCTTTTCAGCGACTATTCCGACGTCATGGACAGCGCCGGCGGCATTATGTCACGGCACAACGAGGATATCAAAATTCTCATTGAGGACGGTCAGCTCTGCAAGGGTCTGGACGGCTATATGCTCGAGCTTCCGCAGGTACACGCCATTGCCGACAAGCACGTTTGTCTCTATATGTCCAGCTTCATGCAGGGCGGCGAGCGTATAGATTTCCGCCGTCTGGTCAGCTTTGAGGCTATGCAGACTGCACCGTGGAGCGGTGAGATGAAGCAGCTTGTGGAGGACCTTACCGACTTCAAGCAGCGTGGCTACAGAATGATACTGGCGGCAGGAAGCGAGAAAACTCTTGCCATCATACAGCAGGACTTAAACGACGAGGGTATCCCCTGTGACCTTGCTATGCACGGAGCTGAGCCGCAAAAGGGCAGAGTTGTGCTTATGTCGGGCAGCTTTGCAGGCGGATTTGAGTACCCCGAGAACAAGACCGTGCTCATCACTCAGGGACGCTCTATGGACACTGCCCGAAAGAGCCGCAGAAAAAAGAAGAACAAAGCCGAGGAGATACGCTCCCTTGCGGATATCACCGAGGGCGACCTTGTTGTACATTCGGGTCACGGTATCGGACGCTTCATAGGCATCCGCAAGCTGGAACTGGAGGGCGTGACCAAAGACTATATCACTATCCAGTACGCAGGCACCGATAAGCTGTACATCCCTGTTACACAGCTTGACATGGTATCGAAGTACATAGGTCCGAGGGATGACAGCGGTGTCAAGCTGAACAAGCTCAGCTCCAACGAGTGGCAAAAGACCCGAAACAACGTAAAACACGCTGTAAAGGATATGGCGCATGAGCTTATCGCCCTTTATGCAAAGCGTGAAAAGAGCGTGGGATTCGCATTCTACCCCGATGATGAGATACAGCGTGACTTTGAGGAGCGTTTCCCCTATGTGGAGACCGACGACCAGTTACAGTCCATTGCCGAAATAAAGGCGGATATGGAGCGTGGCAGACCTATGGAGAGACTGCTCTGCGGTGACGTTGGCTTCGGCAAGACCGAGGTCGCTCTCCGTGCGGCTATGAAGTGCGTACTCTCAGGCAAACAGTGCGCTATCCTTGCGCCTACGACAGTTCTCGCATGGCAGCACTACCAGACCGCTCTGCGCCGCTTTGAGCATTTCCCCGTAAAGGTGGAGCTTCTCAGCAGATACCGTTCCCCGAAACAGCAGGACGAGATAATCAAAAAGCTGAAACAGGGACGCATAGATATACTCATCGGCACACACAAGATAATCCAGAAATCCGTGGTATTCAAGGACCTGGGACTTGCCATCATCGACGAGGAACAGCGTTTCGGAGTGGCGCATAAAGAGAAGTTCAAGGAGAGCTTCACGGGCGTGGACGTTCTCATGCTTTCCGCTACACCTATCCCCCGTACACTGAATATGGCAATGAGCGGAATACGTGATATGTCCGTTCTGGAAGAACCTCCGCAGGACAGATACCCCGTTCAGACCTACGTTATCGAGTACAACATCGGCACTCTCGTTCAGGCGATAGTCCGTGAGCTGCGCCGTGGCGGACAGGTGTACTACATCCACAACCGTGTTGAGACTATACAGGGCTGTGCGGCAAGATTGCAGCAGCTTCTCCCCGAAGCGAGGATAGCCTATGCACACGGACAGATGAGCGAGGACGAAATGTCCGATATCTGGGAACAGCTTGTGGAGCATGAGATAGATATTCTTATCTGTACCACCATCATCGAGACAGGTGTGGACGTTCCGAACGTAAATACACTTATCATAGAGGACTCCGACCGCTTCGGACTTTCACAGCTTTATCAGCTCCGTGGTCGTGTGGGACGTTCAAACCGCCGTGGCTACGCCTATTTCACCTATCAGCGTGACAAGGTGCTGACAGAGGTGGCTACAAAGAGACTTAACGCAATGCGAGAGTTTACGCAGTTCGGCAGCGGCTTCCGCATCGCTCTCCGTGACCTTGAAATAAGAGGCGCAGGAAGTATCCTCGGCGGCAGACAGCACGGACACATGGAGGCTGTGGGATACGATATGTACCTGAAGCTGCTCTCCGAGGCTATTGCCGAGGAAAAAGGCGAAAAGCCCGAGAAAATACCCGAGTGTCTGGTGGATATACAGATAGACGCTCACATCCCCGAAAGCTACATTTCAAGCCTTAATCAGCGTATCGATATGTACCGCAAGATAATGCTGGTCAACGACGATAACGACAAGACCGACCTTATAGATGAGCTTATCGACCGCTACGGCGACCCGCCTAAGTCAGTTCTTGGACTGGTGGAGGTGTCGCTGCTTAGGAACAAGGCGGCACATTTGGGAATCACCGAAATATCGCAGAAAAACGGTGCTATGTACTTCTACACCGAGTACCTTTGCCCCGAGCAGATAGCAGCATTGTCGCAGGCATACAAGGGAAAAATAACCTTCAACGGCATGGGAAAATCCTCTGTTTCCGTGTAGATATCGCCGAAGGTAAAGCCGTTTGATATGATGAAGGAAACGGTGGAGCTGGTGTATCAGAAAAAAGATAATACATAATAAAAAGCGGCGAAGCCGCACTATACCAGAGTCCAGAGAGGTGTAGACCTCTCTGGCAGGGAGGTGTGCGAGGGGAGACTCCCCACAGTGTGGGGAGATGTCAGCGTAGCTGACAGAGGGGACGGGCTCCTTTTAGGAGGCAGAGCCCCTCCTAAAAGGTAGTAAATCAAGCAGAGCGAAGATTTACGGCTCGTCCGAATTTGTATCCCTCGGCTTGACCGACAAAAGAATAAAAAGTGAACAAATTCATAAAACACGCCATATTTGTTCATAATATATTTCAGATTATTTATAATTTCTCACAACAAATCATCACAAAACTATGCTAAAATAATAATTACGATATAAATGCACCGCCGTGTGGTCACGGCGAAAATAAGGAGATAAACTATGAAATACAGAAATATTCTTGCAGGCGCTATGGCTTTCGCTTTAGCGGCAGCTGCGGCAGGATGCAGCGATAACAACAGCGAGCCGTCAGAGCCTTCCTCTGCCCCCGAAACTACCGCTGCCGCCGAGCCCGAGACTACAACAGCCGAGGAAACGACAGAAGAACCGACTACAGAAGAAGCCACCGAGGAGGAACGCACTCAGCCCGAGCCTGTTGAGGCTTCCGACCCCAACGCTGTTACCTTTGACGACGGCGAATTCTCTTTCGCAGATGTTGTCTCCGACGACGAGCAGGCTGCTGTGGGCGAGCTTTCCATTGAGGAGATCATGGGCAATAATATGCTCAAATTCACCGACGACAACTCAGTTCCCCTTGACGGCAAGGTGCAGAAGCTCCGTTTCAATGCCGCACAGCTCGTGGGCACGGAAAATCTCCCAAAAGTACGCAAAATAGAGTTCGACCTTTACGCTGTGGCTACCGCTGACAATTTCGTCAACGAGGACGGCGAGAACGTTACCGCTCCGGGCTGGATAGGCGGAGGCGGCGGCACTGTTACCGCAAAGGACGAGAAATGGTACGATTTTGAAGAATTCGCAGGGGGCGAGTATGATTTTCCGCTTTCGGGCGCAGTTCACGGCGAGTTCAAGTTCCTGCTGGCTGACGGCGGAGTGTGCTGGTCTGAGGATATGACGGATGCGAATTTTCTCATCATGCGCTGGGGTATCTCCAACGAAGCCGACCTGTATATCGACAATCTCACTTTCTACGACGAGGACGGAAATTCCATCCCCATCGTGAACGAGCCTGTTGAAGCAGCCGAGTCTGCCGAGGAAGCTCCCGAGGAAGCACCTGCTGAGGAAACAGCGGAATAAACACATATAATTATGGGCACACGTTTTGTGTGCCCTTATTTTTGTATAAATTGAGAATGTAGGGGGGACAATGCAATTTGTGTCTACATTTTGTAGGGGCTGCCTTTGGCAGTCCTCAACAAGCCCTTATATCAGCAGATTTGCATTGCTTACCCAAGGACGCCCAAAGGACACCCCTACAAGCTGACGTCAGCTTGACCACGTACACGCTCCCACTCGCAAGCTCGTTTATTCTCTGCGGTTCGGGGAGTCTGCTTTCGCTCGACGTTAGTAAATTCGGGGATGGATTTAATAAAATTTGCATTTAAGGCACGGGACGCCGTCCCCTACAGATGGCAGCCGTAAATTTCAGCGAAACCGTCGGGAGCCCGAGGGCGGGCTCCCCTACAAGCTGACGTCAGCTTGACCACGTACACGCTCCCACTCGCAAGCTCGTTTA
>JAFVBU010000158.1 GCA_017479805.1 Ruminococcus sp. | reverse complement strand
GAGTACAGACTGCTCGAATGCAGGTGACTCGCCAGCTACACCCTTGTATACGAGAGGTGAATCAACCTTGAATACAACGTCCATAGCAGCGATTCCCTTGTCCTTGGAATCTGTCTTAACGTTTACTCTTACTGTATCGCCAGCCTTAGCTGTGTATGAACCAAAGTCGAATACAACGTCAGCGTTTGTATCAACAGGCTTTGTTGTAGTAGTAGTTGTTGTTGTATCATCAGCCTTCTTGATTGTAGTAGTAGTTGTAGTTGTTGTATCAGGAGCCTTTGTAGTTGTAGTAGTTGTTGAAGCTGCATCGCCCTCAACAGTGATGGTCATTTCGTTAAGTACGAGGTTTCCTGCTTCCTCAGTATATCTGGAATCAGTCTCGATCATGTTGGATGGGTTGTTGTGTTCGCCTGATGTATCAGTATTGTACTTGCAGTACTGGATCTTGTAATCGCCAGCAGCAGTTCCCTTAGGGAATGTTACATCGAATACCATAACAGGGTGGTCAGTTGACTTTGAACCTGTCCACTGGTAGTCTGAACCGCCGTTTGTCCAGCCGTAGCCGATGAAGTAGTTCTCAGCGCCTGCTACTGCCTGGCTTGCGTCACAACCGATCTGAGCGCCGCCTGCACCTGTGTAGCTGCCGCTGATGTCATCGATCTTACCTGCGAAAGCAACGAACTTTTTTGTGGAAACAGTAGTTGTACCAACTGTCTGCTCCTTAGCCTTAGCAAAGTAGTTGTTTGAAGGACCGTAAGCTGTGAAGGATACGTTCTTAACATCTGCCTGATCAGAATTGATTGTGAACTGAACAGAGATGGTCTGTGAATCCGGTGTAGCCTCGTCGAGGTATACAGCGCAAGGTACAACTACATCGCCGGCAGCGATATCGTCCTTAGAAATAGTTACCTTATCGCCCATTGCGTCGTACTTTGAGCCAGCTTCAGCATAAGCCTTCAGAGAAAAGGTCTTGGTTGCGTCAGCTGCACTGATTGAAGGAGCAATTGAGCTAGCCATTGTTGCAGCCATAGCCAATGATGTGACTGCAGAAATAAACTTTTTCATTTGTAATAATTCCTTTCTTTAGGTTTTTAAGCCTATTAATTTAATACATTAATTGGGTTTGTATTCCTTTGTAAGGGGGACAAATCAGATAATCTCGGGATCAAAGCTCTGTTACTAAGTTGAGCATAAACTTCTGGATCTGGAGAGCGTCTAAGTTTGTAACGCCATCTCCGCCCTTGCCGCTTGTGCCGCCGACAACGTCTGCATTAGCCTGACCCTCAGCAGTGATATGCTTTTCATTAGTGCCGGTGAGTCCGAAAGCACTTGGGTTAGCTATAGACTGCATAATGATGATTGCGTCTGCGAGGCTTACACTGCCGTCACAGTTAGCGTCACCACGAAGGGTAACCTTAACGTCAGGATCATCATTCTTGTCGGAAGGAACTGTAACCTTGCCTGCTGTGGCCTTGACTGTGTACTTAACAGCCTTATCGCCGTCAGAATAACCTGCATTGATGACACTGTTAGTTTCACCTGAGCCAACAAAAGTCTCTCTCTTAACACCGGTAAGAGTGATTTCGGAAGAGTCGCCTTCCTTAGCACTGCTTGAAACAGTACCCTGGATAGTGCATACTACGCCGTCCTTGTTGATCCAGTATGATGAATCCTCAACAGCTGTTGACCAGATAACACTGCTGTAACCCTCACTATTCTGTATTGAAACGTCAAATGTGGGTAAGAGTGACGATGTCTGATCATTAGATGCAGCCTTCGTATCAGCGATCTCCCCTACTGTTATTTTGTCGATAGTCACAATTTTGTTGTTATAAGTAACAGCAAAGTCGAGTCCCTGGATTCCGGTTTTTGGAACGTCAGCCAAAGATACCTTCACCTCGAACTGCTCACCTGCCTTTGCTTCTGCACTGCTTGCGGATATCTGCACTGTTTCGCCTGCAGCTACAGCCGGAGCAAGTGAACCGAGTGAAAGTGAAAGCATCGAAGCGGCAATTGCTCCGACGATTACCTTGTTTGTCTTCATTGATTTTTCCTCCTTCTTAATTAATGTTATATAACAAAGGAACTTGTGCCCCTTTTATTATATCAAAGTTCAGATTGCGGCATCCCAAAGCCGCTGTAAGTGACCGCACGCATACAATGTATCATGATGCACACGGAGCGAAGCAGTCAATGTACTAACTGCTGTTCAGTCTCCGCCGACAGCGGTCATCTGAAAGACCTCACACTGCCGTGACGGGACCCAATCTCCCTTAACTATATTTATTCATGATTTCATTATATAACAGCGAAAATAAAAAGTAAATAGGTTTATACTGTTTTTGGTATTTTATCTAAACAGCAAATTGCTTTTTTTAGCGGTTTGCACAATGGGAGAAATGGTTGAAAGGCTCAGATTCGGGGTGTTTTTAAAGCTCTTTTGAATTTGAAATATCATTTATCCAACTCTCTGAATTCCTCAGGAAAATTCTCCTCGATTATCCTGTTCACCACATCCCAGTTGAACTCCGTGTAGGTGCCCTGCGGTATAGCGTAAGGCAGACCGTGGGAGTTCGCAAGCTCCTCAGTGTACTTGCTGTAAGGGTATATCCTCATGTTTGAGAAATTGCCGTCGTCGTACTGAACGATAGTGGGTATGCACTTGACATTTTCAAGCCTTACTTCGTCAGTCTCGCCGTCCATGACGATATCGAAGTCGGGCATTTCGCCGATAACGTTGAAGTTGTCTGTCTGAGCGCACACGAAGTTGCCCATCGAGTAGTAAACGAAGCCTTTTGTGCCGTCGTCACGGGGTATCCATTCCATAGTCTGAGCCGTGTGAGTATGGCAGCCGAGGATAACATCAGCACCCCAGTCCACCATTTTCTTAGCCAGCTCTTTTCGGTCATCGGACACCTCATGGGTATCCTCAGCGCCCCAGTGAGCGGAAACAATGACAGCGTCAGCCTTTTCCTTGGCTTCCTTGATCTGTCTTTCTATGACATCCTCCTCATGGTTCATAATAACTCTGAGGGAAGAATCAGCAGGTATCGAAAATCCGTTGATATGCTCCGCATAGGCAAGGAAAGCGATCTTTATGCCGTTGACCTCACGGATACGGATATTTTCGGAATCCTCCTCGTCAAGATAAGCGCCGAGAACGGTCAGGCCGTACTTTTTCGCCTTTTCGTTCCAGAATTTTATGGACTCCTCAAGTCCGTCAGCGCCCATGTCGAGCAGGTGGTTGTTAGCCATCGTAATCACGTCGAATCCGCAGTCAATGACCGCATCAGCGACCTCGGGGGGAGAATTGAATATCAGTGCGCCCGTATTAGCGCCGCAGATCATATTGCTTTCAGAGATCACAGTCTCCTGATTGAGAACAGCCACATCAGCATCCTCAACGAGGTACTTGACCTCCTTGTAGATAGGCTTGAAATCGAAGCCCTCGCCCCCTGCATACTGCTCAGCGTTCTTGTATACCGAGTAATGTATGAGGTTATCGCCTGCTGCGACCACATGAGCGACCTTATCCTCGGGGATAGGCTCGGTAGTCGGCTCGGCAGTAGTTGTTGCTTCCGTGGTGGTTTCAGAAGTAGTGACATTTTCCTCGTTTGCACTTCCGACGCTGTGAGTATTTGCACATCCGCAGACTCCCATCAATGCCGCAAGGCTTACAGCAGCCAATATTCTTCCATGTCTGAAATTCATTTAGATTCTCCTTTTGAGAATAGCACATACTGTACAGTTTATGCTTTTCTCTGCTTTAATTATATCACAAATATTTCCGTTTTGCAATTACCAATTGTATCAAACTTATGCATATTTACACTCTGTTTTAATCAGTTTAAGCTGGTTTAAGTCCTAAAAACAACGTATTTAAGGGAAATTTCAGGGTTAAGCGATATTTTTCTTTCAACTTTGTGTAACCATACAAAGTTTTTGCCGCATTTTTGTGCATTATACACACCTAACAACTTTTTATCCCGATTGTATAAGTTGTAATTACAAATTGTTATCATTTCTGGACTTCTGTAGCTGTATGAACTCCTCCGCCAGCGCCTCAGCCTCTGCGTATGAGGACAGCAGATAACACCTGCCACGGAACTTCGCTGAGCCGTAATAGCCGTTCATGTACCATGCGGCGTGCTTTCTCGCTTCGTGCATCGCCATCTCCTCATTTTTCTCGCTGAGCTGCAATATCAGACGGATATGCTCCAGCATGACACGCATTTTTTCCTCCAGCGTCGGCGGAACATATTCCCGACCGTTCATACGTGCGTCTATCTCGTCAAAAATAAAGGGATTCCCGTAGCTTCCCCTGCCTATCATCACAAGGTCACAGCCCGTTTCTTCGTACATCCTCACGCACGAATCAGCGTCGGTAACGTCACCGTTGCCGATAACGGGTATCTTCACCGCCTGCTTTACGTCACGGATAATGTCGTTGTGGGACTCCCCCGAGTAGTACTGGTCACGGCTTCTTCCGTGGACAGCTATTGCCGCCGCTCCCGAATTTTCCAGAGCCTTTGCCATTTCCACCGCATTCGGCTCGCCGTAGTGCCAGCCTGCACGGTGCTTGACGGTGACAGGAACGTCCCCAGCCGCTTTCACAGCCGCCTCTGTTATCTTAGCCGCAAGTGGCACATCCCTCATAAGCGCCGAACCTGCCCCCGTATTCACGACCTTTGGCACGGGACAGCCCATGTTTATATCGATGATATCGGGCTCATACTCCAAAACTATCTTCACAGCCTCCGCCATGAACTCGGGCTCGCTTCCGAAAAGCTGAACCGCCATCGGTCGCTCCTCGTCGGTGACAGTGCACAGAGCCGCTGTTTTTCGGTCGCTGTAGCATATCCCCTTTGCGGAGACCATCTCGCTGACCACATAAGCCGCTCCGTACCTTTTGCACATGAGTCTGTATGCCCTGTCAGCAACTCCTGCCATCGGCGCAAGGGCGGCAGTACGGGAAACAGTGACCTTTCCTATTTTAATAGTATCAGCCATTCTGCTTAGCTTCCCCGTCCTTTTTGCGGAACACGAAGATCTTGCTGAGGATATAGTTGGCAATAAATATAACGAACTGGCTGATGATAGTGATAAATGTTTTGTTTATGCCCATGATATCGCAGAGTATGACGAACATGGCTTCCTCCATGAAATAGGTGGCAAGTCTTGCGCCGTAGAAGGAGAAAAATACCGTCCAGAACTCCTTCTTAGTATTGGTCTCATTTTTGAAAACATACTTTTTGTTGGTGAAAAATGCAAATGTTACAGCGCATATCCACGAAAAAGTCACGCCAAAGGTACTCTCCCACTTCGGCTCACCGGGTATCGCCTTGAATGCGATGAGCTTGGTGATGATGGAGATAACGGTGGTCAGACCGCCGAAAAGGACGTAAAGCCACTTTTCCTCGTACTTGTAGTAAATATCCTGCAAGGGCTTGGGAAGTATCGACACGCAAGCCTTTATAAGTTTTTCCATTCTCATGTTCCTTTCTTTTGCAAGTCATTCTCAGTCATACTAATCATAGCAGTTTACGGCGAAAATTTCAAGTGATTTCATAAACTTTTCACATTTGAATTTTCCCGAATTCCTGTCTTTTATTGCTGATGTTTTTTCACAAATAGTGCGATTTCACAAACGCTATTGACATTTTCAACAATGCATGATATAATCTGAATAAAAGACGAGCTTCTGCACTGAGCTTGTTATAAATTGATTTAACGGAGCTGATCCCTATGGAAAACAAAGAAAACATCGAAATGACCACCAATACCACGAAAAAAAGCAGTAGCTTCCGTGAAGACCTCTTTCCCGAGCAGCTTAAAAAGGATCTTTCGCAGGCAGCCGAGATGTACGATATCATCAAGACCAACCTGCTGGAAATAGACAAGGCTTGGCTCACCATCGAGGGAACTCATTCTCTCCTCATCGACTTCAAAATGGACCTTATGTACCTCATCACTTTCCTTGCTGTTATGAGCGGAAGTGCCGATGAATATCCCATATACGTGGCTGAGAAGCTGTTCGCAAGCGACCCCGAGACTAATTATCCCGACTCGTTCCTACAGCTTGCCGAGAACCTCGGTATCAGGGACCTTATCAGCAATTACAGCGTGACAAAGGAGCACACGGAAAAATTCGACACCTTTACCCGTGAGACCACCAATATGCTGAAAATTATGCCTGCACTGGAAACGAAATTCAAGATGTCGATGATGTACTACCTCTACGCCGCACTTATCACAAGCATCTGCAAGCTGCTCGAACCCAACGCATTCTCGCCGATAATCTACACAGGCATGAACAACTACCTCTGCACCCAGCTCAAGGTCTGCAAGGCACACATGGAACAGCGTGAGCAGAAGGAATTCGACAACAACGTTTTCCCGTTCCTGAAGCGCACCAACGACAAGATAGCCGAGGCTGAACAGGCTGCAAAGGAATGAGCAGGAATTGAGTGATACAGCCGCATACTCGGCGCTACAGCCAAATATACAGTAAATGCGCCGTAGTATTTGTTGAAATTATATTGACAATACAATAAAAAAAGAAGGTACAGCCAATGAAATTGCAGAGAATATTTCTGACCGAGCCAAATCCCGAAAACAAGTTTTCCACCTACGACAATCAGCTTGAGCCACAGTACCTTTTCGATGTACCCGAGTTTGAGGAGATTTTCAGACGGCACGAGGATGAGCTCATGAATAGAGTCGGAGAAGAACTTGAAAACTATATCAATGATGACGACCTGTGCAATGACGATGAGGGAATGTTCCCGAAGCCCTCAATGCTGACAGGCGAATGGTATCTGAGAGAGGTCAGCTCAGAGGACGATATCCTTTTCATCCTGACTGCCCTGTTGGGTATCGACACAGGCAAAAAAGACGATTATCTGGGCTTGGAGGTCACTTTCACCTATGACAGCGACGAGGATGCTTTCGACTTCGATGGGATCAACAGCGAGGCGCTGTGAATGTGGGAAGCGTTGAAATTCACAAGAAGAAAGCCTACACCGTAACATTCCAATAACGCCCCAAAATAGCAGTAAAAATCCCCGAAAACGGTAAAATTCCGCTTTCGGGGATATGTTATATCAGTTTAGCCTACACAAATTAATGTACGTGATCCGCAAGCGCACTGAACATACATCCACTGTCTGCCATCGGGGCTTCTGTGAACCTTGCTGCCCGGTACTCTCTTATAATTGTGATTATTTTTATTCTTCGGAATTGTCACTCTTGATACCACGTCACCGCACTTTGTGCATCTGCCTTCCTTCAGACCTGTCTGAGTGCAGGTAGCCTGTCTTACAATGGTGTATGAGCCGTTGAAGTTATGTCTGCAATTTCTTGCAGCAGATGATGCCATTGCAGGGATAGAAGCTACGATCATAGCAGATGCTGCCAAAGCTGATAAAGCACGTTTGATAGATGTTGTTTTCATTGATATTACCGCCTTTTTGTCATTTTTGCGGTCACATATCCTCTGACCGCCGACAATAATTATAACACATCCGAGGGCGGTATTACCCTTTTGTTAGTTTGTTCTAACATTCTTTATTTTAAAAAGTTTTTTCACTTTCCGAAATAGCTTTTAGCTATTATCACTTAGCTGTCGACGCTGCTCGGTAAATACATTGAACCAACTGTTACGACTCAAATCGAATAATATTGCTCATTTTTGTGACAAAATTGTCAGTACCAGATAGCCTGCAATTATAATGAGCATAAAGGTCAATATGGCTATCCCCTTTAACATAAATTTTCCCCCTATATCATTGATATAGCTTATTTTACCACACAACGGCTCATAAATCAAGGAGATTTGTTTGAGTGTATCAGTGTAATAGTGTATTAGTAATTAGTTTTTAGAAATCAGGTGTCAGGAATTGAGAATTGAGAATGTAGGGGCGCCGTTTCGGCGCCCGTGTTGGTTTTATCCGCAAAATGTACTTTTTCGACAAACTAAAAGGGACGGCAAAAGCCGTCCCCCTTAAAAATCAGTGATTACTTGTTAAGATTTGCCTCGATAACGTCGAGCTCATCGTAAAGTGCCTGTGGGATGTTGCCGCCCTTAGCCTTGATGTCCTCGTCGTAGTAGCGCCTCATCTCAGCGATCTCCTTGAGCCAGAGATCCTTGTCAACTGCGAGGAGCTTGTCCATGATCTCGGGAGTTACCTC
>JAFVBU010000157.1 GCA_017479805.1 Ruminococcus sp. | reverse complement strand
CCGTCAGCCGTTCTCATGCCGCCAAGTTCTCTTGTGTTGTACGAACAGGTAAGCAAACTTTTGCGTTCCATAATTTCCTCCGTCATCTATGTGACCTGATATATGCCGCTCTGCCTGTCAGAAAAACCAACAAACCGAACACAGTTGAGAGCGCCATGACGATATAGCCGTATTTCGTGATCTTTCCGTCCTCTGTACGCAGATCGTTGTTTTTTCCGAGCAGTTTAATCATTTATATCACCGATATTTCCTATACTTGAATTGTAAATGTTTTTGTCTTTTCTGTCTTCGTCAAAATGGATAAATATGTAGCCCCTTGCGTGTTTAGCCTTGACTTTCAGCGTATAATCGCCGTTTTCCTGTACTGTGTAATCGGTATCCGCATCCTCCATGCCGCTCAGCTTGAACACCGACTCCTTGCCGCTCAGCACATCTATCTCTGCCCAGCCGTCATTGATAACACAGTCAAAGTCCAGCTTTTCGCCCTTTTCCATTTTCAGTTCAAAGCTGTCTGTACCGTTGAATTTCTCGAAATCCGCAAAGTAGCCTTCTGAGGTGATGCTTCTTCCATTCGGACCTGTGGTGAAGTTGTACGCATTGTCCCAGTACAGGAATCCCCCTGCACCTGCTGCTAAAATTGCTCCTGCTATTATTACTGCTGTTTTTTTAGTGTTCATATCTGCTTTTCCTCACATATCATATTTATTGTGTAGGGAACGCCGACCACGGTGTTCCAAGTAAGACATTTGCTTTTATTGGCTTGACTGTCAACTGCACCTGACCATCCGTAAAGCGAGCTTTGCCGCTTTTCATTTTATTAAATTGCTGAAATTTTTCAGTATCTTCAATCCCGTCTCACCGCTCTTCTCGGGGTGGAACTGCGCTCCGTACACGTACTTTCCGTTGTATACCAGTGCAGGCACACGTCCGCCATACTCAACATATGCGGCGATATTCTTATCATCGCAGTCTGCCTTGTAGGAGTGAACAAAGTAAACGTATTCATTGTCCCCCACGTTTTCAAGGAGCGGACAGTCATTGAGCTTTTCCAGCTTGTTCCAGCCCATGTGAGGGATGATAAGCTCGGGCTCTTCCATCTTGATGACAGAGCCGCCTATAAGTCCCAGACCGTCGGTCTCCTCGAACTCATAGCCCTTTTCAAAGATGACCTGCATACCAAGACAAATGCCGAGGAAAGGCTTTCTTGCGGCTTCCTCCTTGATAGTATCAACAAGTCCCGTAGCTTCCAGCTTCTTCATAGCCGCAGGAAATGCGCCCACTCCGGGGAGTATAACAGCGTCCGCAGACTTCACTGAATCCACATCCGAGACCAGTCTGCTTTCAAGTCCCAGATAGTCCAAAGCGTTCTTGACACTGAAAATATTTCCTGCGCCGTAGTCGATTATTGCTATCATCACAGAACTCCTTTCGTGGAAAGTGTGGAACCGTCAGTATTCTGCGTAACTGCGGTCTTTAATGCGTGTGCGACTGCCTTGTATACCGCCTCTGCCTTGTGGTGGTCGTTTGAGCCGTAAAGCAGGTTGATATGGAGGGTCATGCCCGAATTAAAGGCAAATGCACGGAAAAACTCCTCAGTCATGCAAAGGTCGTACTGTCCGCACGACTGGTTGGTGAACTCGCAGTTGAACACAAGGAACGGGCGGTTGCTCAGGTCAAGGCTTGCCATAGCGAGGGATTCATCCATAGGGATATAAGCCGTGCCGTAACGGACAATGCCCGATTTTGTGCCGAGAGCCTGTCCCAGCGCCGTACCGAGGACAATTCCCGTGTCCTCAATGGTGTGGTGGCAGTCAACGTGCAGGTCGCCGTGTACCTTTATGTCCATGCTTATGCCGCTGTGCACCGAAAGAGCCGTCAGCATATGGTCAAAAAAGCCAATGCCCGTGTCGATGTTAGCCTTGCCCTTGCCGTCGAGAGTTACCGTCACTTTTATCTGTGTCTCTTTGGTCTCACGTTCGAGAGTAGCTGTACGCATACCGTCCTCCTTTACTTTGTGAAGAATTTTTCAAGGACTGTCAGCAGTTCTCCGTTTTCCTCGGGAGTGCCTGCGGTTATCCTTATATTGCCGCCGAAGAATCTTATAGCTATTGAATTTTCAAGGAGATATTCGTATATTTCCTTTGATTTGTCGGACTTGATGAAAATGAAGTTGGTGCGTGGCTTGTAAACTGTCTCGAAAGCCTTGTACTTCTCATTTAATGCAACTATGCCCTCATAGAGCTTCTTTGTCTCGCCAACGATGGTGTTTCTGCAATTGTCCAGCCATTCCTTTTCGGAGA
This sequence comes from Ruminococcus sp., assembly GCA_017479805.1. Taxonomy (GTDB): domain Bacteria; phylum Bacillota; class Clostridia; order Oscillospirales; family Ruminococcaceae; genus Ruminococcus. The sequence goes on along the minus strand of JAFVBU010000157.1, from coordinate 4,082 downwards.
GTATCTCAGCAACGATGGTCTGAGCAACGCTGTCGTTGTTGTAGGGAGACTTTGCAGCTCTCAGGGCTGTGGTGATGGTCTTGTTTGATACAGCAAATCCGTAGCGTACAGCCGCCATGCCGATAGCCTTTGAGCAGGTCTTGAGGATGAGCAGGTTGCTGTACTTGTCAACTTCATCCAGAAGCGACTGATCCCAGAAGTCCATGTAAGCCTCATCGAGGATAACGAGGGTATCTTCAAGGGAGGTGATTATCTTTCTGACGGAATCCCTGTCGAGACCGAGGGAGGTGGGGTTGCAGGGGTTGGAGAAAATAAGTCCCCTTGCATTCTTCTCCTTGCAGAAAGCAATGAGCTTGTCGGCATTGATGGTCAGGTCGGCTTCTTTCTGATATGTAGCCACATTCAGCTCATAAAGCTGAGCATAGAAGCCGTACATTGAGAAGTCGTGGGAAACATTTACCAGAGTATCGCCGCTCTCGAAGAAACAGCTTGTGATAACGCTGATAAGCTCATCGGAGCCGTTGCCCGAGGTAACGAGGTCGGGAGAAATGCCGTAGAGCTTTGCAAAGGTCTCATTGGGGCGCTTTGCGAGGCAGTCGGGGTAGCGGTTGAAATCGACCTTTTTTATAGCTGTGCATATCTTCTCTTTGAGGCTGTCGCTAAGGTCGAAGCAGCTCTCGTTTGCGTCAAGTCTTATCTTGTATGTGCCCATTATCGGGTCATATGGAACTAAGTCCACCAGTTTTTTATTAAGTTTATAGCTCATAATTTTTATCCTTTCTATATTCAGGTGTCTGATACCTCAGAAAAACACCTATAGGGCGGTCATAACAGCCGCCCCATTGCGTGATTCAGTCTTCAAATCTAACCTTGATAGCATTAGCGTGTGCGGTCAGACCCTCACGCTCTGCAATGAGAACGATATCGTCCTTAGCCTGACGGAGAGCGTCCTCTGTATAATAGGTGTAAGCTGTACGCTTTGTAAAGCTGGCAACTCCGAGCGGCGAGAAGAAACGTGCAGTACCGCTTGTGGGGAGAACGTGGTTCGGACCTGCGTAGTAGTCGCCCAGCGGCTCGGAAGCGTAGTTTCCGAGGAAGATAGAGCCTGCATTGTCAAGGCTTCCCAGAAGCTCAAAGGGGTTCTCCATAAGGACTTCAAGGTGCTCGGGAGCGATCTCATTTGCCAGCTCCACGCACTTTTCACGGCTGTCAGCGATGATGATAGCGCCGTAGTCCTCCAGTGACTTCTCGATGATAGCCTTTCTTTCGAGGTACTCTTTCTGACGGTCGATCTCTTTCAGTGTCTCGTCAGCTAATTTCTCGCTTGTTGTTACCATGATAGCGGATGCAAGCACGTCATGCTCTGCCTGTGACATAAGGTCAGCCGCCGCAAACTTAGGCTTTGCTGTGTCGTCAGCGATAACAAGTATCTCGCTGGGACCTGCGATCATGTCGATATCAACAACGCCGTAGAGGAGCTTCTTTGCTGTAGCTACATAAATATTTCCCGGTCCTACTATCTTGTCGCACTTTGGTATCTCCTCTGTGCCGTATGCAAGAGCCGCAATAGCCTGTGCACCGCCTGAGAGGAATACTCTGTCAACTCCGCAGATAGCCGCCGCAACGAGGATATCCTTGTTGGGAGTGCCGTCCTTCAGCGGAGGAGTTACCATGATTATCTCCTTTACGCCTGCGATCTTAGCAGGGATGGCATTCATGAGAACGCTTGACGGATAAGCCGCTGTGCCGCCGGGAACGTAAAGTCCCACACGCTCCAGACCACGTACTCTCTGTCCCATGATAACGCCGTTTTCCTTTGCGGAGATAAAGCTCTGCTCCACCTGTCTGTTGTGGAAATCAGCGATATTCTCCTGTGCATTCAGCAGAGCGTCAACGAATTCCTGATCTGCCTCTGTGAGAGCGTCGTTTATGACCTCTCTTGGAACTTCGTAATACTGAGGAAGATTGCCGTCGAATTTGAGAGTGTAGTTCTTGACAGCCTCGTCGCCGCCGTTCTTGACAGTCTCGATTATCTCGTTTACAACTTCCTCGACCTTTTTATTTGTCTCGCCGCTTCTCTTTTTCAGCTCGGCGAGGAAATTCACTTCATCAGTGCCGTTTGCAAATATCTTCTTCATCACAGATTCTCCTCTATAAGTTCAATAAGTTTCTCTATTTCTGCCTGTCTCATTTTAAGGCTTACGGTGTTGGCGATAAGTCTTGCTGAGATAGGTGCAACGTCCTCGATAACTTCCAGACCGTTCTCCTTTAAGGTAGTGCCTGTCTCAACGATATCAACTATACCGTCAGCCAGTTCAAGGAGAGGTGCAAGCTCAACTGAGCCCTCTATCTTGATTATCTCGGTGTCCATGCCCTTTTTCTCGAAAAAGCTCCTTGCCACATTTGGGTACTTTGTAGCGATGGTCTTGATGCCGTAGCCGCTGTAGAAATCGTAGCCTTTCTTTGTGGCGAGGGCGAATTTGCACTTGCCGAAGCCGAGGTCTACCAGTTCGTAGAACTTTCCACGCATCTCCATGATGGTATCCTTGCCCACAACGCCGAGGTCGCACACACCGTGCTCAACGTAGGTGATAACATCATTTGCCTTTGCGAGGACTACCTCCATATTTCCGTCGGGCACGGGAAGTATCAGCTTTCTGCCCTTTTCACGTACAGCCGTGCAGTCGAAGCCCAGCTTTTCCAGAAGTCCCACTGTATCCTTTTCAAGTCTGCCCTTAGTCAGTGCTATTCTTATAGGCTTGTTCATTCTCTTACCTCCCTGCTTTCGTCACCGATAATAACAACTCTTGCTATTTTCTTTTCCTTTGCGTATTCTCTCACGCTTTCGGGATCGTCAAGGAGAGCAGTCTCCACAACAAGTCCCTGTTCACGCAGTTCCTGAGCAGTTTTGAGAGCGTCCACCTCATAGCCCTCATCGGCATAAACGAGAGCGTCTATCTGCTGCTGTGCAGGATATACACCGTTCTTCTCGATAGCCTTTTCAATGCCGTTGACGTTTACTGCAAAGCCAACCGCAGGCACATCGTAGCCGAATTCGGATATGAGCTTGTCATAGCGTCCGCCCGAAAGGACTTCCTCGCCGTGTCCCTGCAAATAGCCCTTGATGATGAAGCCTGTGTAGTAGTCGGTCTTGTTGACCATTCCGAGGTCTACCGTAATAGAAGCGTCCTCGCCGCAGATAGCGGAGATATCGCTGTATATAGCCTTTAACTCGTCAAGCAGGCGCTTGATGTTCTCATCGGGCATAAGCTCCTCAGCCTTGTCGAATACTTCCTCGCCGCCGAAAAGTGCAGGCAGCTTTTTCAGTGCATTTGTAACGCTGCTTGCGCCGAATGTGTCAAGGAAGTCGTTGAGTGCAGGGAAGTTCTTGTTCTCGATGAGCTTTCTTATGCTCTCCTTTTCCTTTGGAGTAGCCTCCAGACGGCTCACAAGCTCCTTGAAGATACCGATGTGACCCAGTTCAAGGGAGAACTCCATATTGAATGCTTTCAGCGAATCAACGGCTGTTGAGATAACTTCAAGGTCAGCCATTTTCTGCTGAGAGCCGATAAGCTCGATACCAGCCTGAATTATCTCGTCGCTTCTGCCCTTTAGAGCAGGCTCTGTGCGGTAAACGGGCTGATCGTAGCATAATTTCAGCGGTAAATCAGCCTCTCTCAGTCTTGTAGCCACAACTCTTGCGATAGGCATAGTTGAGTCGGGGCGCATAACGATAAGTCTGCCCTTGCTGTCGGTGAGCTTGTAGAGGTTCACCTGTGGGAAGTAGCGGGAATTGAGGTTGAAAACGTCGAAGAATTCAAGTCCCGGGGTGATTATCTCGCTGTAGCCTCTGCTTCTGAAAAGCTCCATGAGGGTATTTTCTATTTCTCGTCTGATGACGCACTCGCCGAAAAGAAGGTCTTTAGTTCCCTCGGGAGTGATAAGATCGTAATTTCTCATAATATCCTCCTCTTTGATAATTCGTAATTCGTAATTATTTAAGTCCGTCCACCATGTGGACACCGCAATTCCGAATTCCAAAAAACACTTTAGTCTGCTAACATGATAATATGATAACATAT
>JAFVBU010000156.1 GCA_017479805.1 Ruminococcus sp. | reverse complement strand
GAGATATCCTCACAGCTTTCGGACAAGCTGGAAAGTTATAAATGCTCGGGAAGCGAGAAAAATGCCGTGTTCCTTTCCATGATCCGTCAGCTTCACTACAGCATTTACGAAGAACCTCAGCATGACTGGAATTCAGGGGACGAGGCAGAGAAAATAGGCATAAGCCAGTCCTATTTTCAGCACCTTTACCGCCAGTACCTCAATGTCAGCTTCAATGCGGACGTTATCGGGGCGAGGATGACACTTGCGGAACGGCTGCTGCTGAATACCTCGCTGAATGTCAGTGAGATAGCCGAAAGGTGCGGATATCCCGACGCTTCCCATTTTATGAAGCTGTTCAGAAGAAAGAACGGTCAGACGGCGCTCAGCTACAGAAAAAATAACAGAAAATAATAAAGAGCGGCGAAGCCGCACTATACCAGAGTCCAGAGAGGTGTAGACCTCTCTGGCAGGGGGTGAACGAGGGGGACAGCGTCCCCCCTGACAAGGTAGTAAAGCAAGCGCAGCTATGCTTTACGGCTGTTAATCAAATATTCCCCTCGGCTTGACCGACGAAATAATTATCGATATTTAGATGCCGAAGTAATAAAAAGGAAATGATAATATGTACAAGATTCTTGTTGCAGATGATGAAAAAGATGTTGTGAGCCTACTCAAGGATTACCTTGAGCTTGAGGGTTATTGCGTGCTTACTGCCTACAACGGCAAAGAGGCTATTGAGGCGGCTTCAAAGTCTCCCGACCTTATACTTCTCGATGTTAATATGCCCGAAGCGGACGGCTTTGAGGTGTGCACAAGACTGCGTGACCATGTGAACTGTCCGATTCTCTTTCTCACGGCGAGAATCGAGGATGAGGACAAAATAAAAGGCTTTGCCGCAGGTGGCGACGATTATATAATCAAACCATTTTCACTGACCGAGCTTGGTGCAAGGATAGCGGCACACATCCGCCGTGACCACCGTTCGGCATCAAATTCAAATGTGCGATTTTACGGGAATATCGTTGTGAATTACACCGAGAAGACTGTCAGCGCAGGGGATGAGCAGATCGACTTCACCAAAAAGGAATTCGGCATAATCGAGCTTCTCTCTCTTAACACGGGTCAGGTTTTCGACAAGGAGAGGATATACGAAAAAATATGGGGCTACGATGCCGAGGGCGACAGCACCGTTATTGCTGAGCACATCCGCCGTATACGTGCAAAACTGGCTAAATACGGCGAGGAACAGCACATCGGCACGGTCTGGGGAATGGGGTACAAATGGATAAAATAAAAGGAAAAAAGCTGTTCGGCTCGCTTATACGATACCTCATCCTATGCTTTGCTGTCTGTGTGGTCGGCATTTTTGCCATCGAGTACATAACTCAGTACCTACAGCAATGGTATGCGGCGTCGTTTCTGAATGTGTACACAGGCGAAAAAATCGACCTGCGGTTCATAACGGATATGAGCACAGTTCCCGACAACTTCTGGGTGTATAAGGCTATAGCATGGGGAAGAATTTTCGCCATTCCGCTTTGGTCGGTGCTGTGCCTTTGGTTCGCAGTGAACAGGTATTATCACAGTGAAATAAAAGCTCCGCTCGACACTCTCACAAAGGCGGCGGAGAAGATACTTTCGGATGATCTTGACTTCAAAGTAGAATCAAAAAGCAGCAACGAGTTGGGACAGCTTTGCGTGTCTTTTGAGGAAATGCGGCAGAATCTTCACGACAGCAGCTACAGGCTGTGGAAATCGCTGGAGGAGCGTAAAAGGCTTAACTCCGCCTTTTCCCACGACTTGAGAACTCCCATCACTGTGCTGAAAGGGTACATGGAGCTGATAGAGCGGTTCGACGGAAAGCTGAGTGCCGAAAAGCAAGGGGAGATACTGAAAAAAATGTCCGCCCAGATAAACCGACTGGAGCATTACACCGAGAAAATGAGCAGCATACACAAGCTGGAGGATATTATCCCAGACGTCAGGGAAATAACTTCGGGGAAGCTGCTGTCCATGCTTGACGAACAGGGGCACATTCTCTGCGGCGATACGGTGTTCAGACTAAATTCGGATATTGACCACGGCACTGTGCTGTACACCGATATTGAGCTGGTCATGCAGATTTTTCTGAACCTCATCTCAAATTCTCTCCGCTTCACAAAAAGCTGTGTTGAGTGCAGTGCTGAATTGTCGGACGATTATTTTTATCTCACTGTTTCCGACGACGGCTGCGGATTTTCCGAGGAAGCGATACGCAAAGCGTGGCAGCCGTTTTACCGTGGTGAGGACGAAAATGACAAGGAGCATTTCGGTCTGGGACTTTACATTTGTTGGCTTTTGTGCCGAAAATTAGGGGGAGAGCTGAAAGTGGAAAACAACGATAATGGCGGCGGAAAGGTCACGGCAGGATTTTTTATAAAAAATATTGAAGAAAATCAAAAAATCAGATAAATAGTTGATAATTGCAAATTATAATAATGGCATGATAGAAACAATCATGCCATTATTTTTTTGGAGGAGATCACATGGACAACAAAATCATAATCAAAAACATGGACAAATTCTACGGACGAAAACAGGCGCTTTTCGGCATTGATCTGACCATCGAAAAGGGAATGTTCGGACTTCTCGGCAGGAACGGTGCAGGAAAAACAACGCTGATGAAAACTCTTGCGGCGCTCCACAAAAAGAAAAGCGGCGAGATAACTGTGTGCGGCATCCCGATCGAAAAGGCAGGGAAGATACGTGCCATAACAGGCTATTTACCGCAGGATTTTTCAATGTATCCCAACATGAAAACAGATGAAGCACTGGACTATCTGGGGGCACTTTCGGGCATACCGAACAAGGAGCGGAAGCAGCGTGTGAACTCGCTTCTGCGAAAGGTTAACCTGACTGAGCACCGACACAAAAAGGTCAAGGAGCTTTCGGGTGGAATGAAGCGCAGACTTGGCATAGCGCAGGCGCTCATCCACGAGCCGAAAGTGCTGATAGTTGACGAACCCACAGCAGGTCTTGACCCCGAGGAGCGCATAAGATTCAGAAATCTTCTGTGCGAGGTGGCGGAGGAAAGAATAGTCATTCTCTCAACTCACATTGTCGGCGACATCGAAGCGACCTGTGAGCAGATAGCAATAATGGATTCGGGAAAAATACTTTGGAGAGGCGCAGTTAGCGAGCTTATCAAAAAAGCGGAAGGGCACGTGTACACGGCAAACGTCGAAAAACAGTTCATTTCGCAGATAAAAAAGGAGTACATAATCACTGGAATGCTTTCGCAGCCTGACTACATCACGGTGCGGCTGATTTCCGATGCAGAGCCCGATTTGCCAAATGTGGAAATGACCGAGCCAGACTTGGAGGGTGCGTATATGTACTGCCTTTACAGCAGCGGATGTGACGTGAAAGGCGGTGAGTAATAATGCTGTTTTTCAAAGAATGTAAAAAAATTCTGCGTTCGCTGACGTTCTGGATATATTGCATTATAGTGATTCTGATGTTCTTCTCGCAGTATTATGCAGATGCAAACAATGAGGCGTACCCTGACGGCTACAAAATCGTCATGGATGAAGAAAAGATAATGAACGGTGCACTTTGCGGACTTTTAGGCGAATATTCGGCAAATTATTACGTTTGCTATCCATACGGATTTTACAAATCGGTATCGCTTAAAGAAAAGGATAAGCATAAAATCGAAGAATATCTCATGGAGCTTACCGATACTGACAGTGAGGGTTTGACGAAAATTTTAAAGCAGGGAGAGCAGTATACTGTCGTTACGGGGATGGTAGAACACACGATGTACGAATTCAAAAATATGAATGTATCATCTGAATTGCAGTACAGCAGGTTCAAGGAGATAATGGAGAATGTCGATGATATTCTCGGTGGAGGTTCAAGTTATCAGATAGAGGAACTGGCAGGTAATTACTCGTTTCAGGAAATGACACCCGAGGAAGAAGCAGCGGAGTATGATCTATTCATCAGCAATGACAAGGTAACAGGTGCACTTGCACGACTTTTCTCGGATTATCTGGGGATTGACCTTGCTTTCTTACCCGTATTCGTTGCAGCAGCACTTGTGGCAGCGGACAGAAGAAGCAAGGCAAGTGATAACATTTATTCAAGAAAGATTTCATCATGCAGACTGGTATTCACAAGGTATTCAGCATTAATAGTGACCATGTTTGTTCCCATATTTATTACAATGATAATCGCACTGATACAAGCAATACATATTTATAACGATAAATCTATCAATGTGTTATCAATGTTTGCCATGCCGTCGTTCTGGCTGATTCCGAATATAATGACAGCATCGGCGGTCGGAATGTTTGCAACAGAAATGTTCTCAGCAGGTGCGGCGATAATCATTCAGGCTGCATGGAGCTTCCGCAGTCTCATGTCAGAACCGCTTGCAGGAAGTATCGGAAAGTTTGATCTGATTTGCCGCCATAATACGTTGTTTGAGCGTGATTCATTCATGGCACACTATAATGATTTTGTATTCAACCGTATCTTTTACATCATTCTTTCGATTGGAATTATCGGACTTACTGCGGTTGTTTTTGAGATGAAAAGGAGGGGAGTTTTCAATGGTATCAGGCTGTTTGGCAAAGGTGGTATTTTCGGACGTAAGGCGTAATTTTCTGCTACACTATCTGATAGCTTTAGGAATCATATTGATAACACCAATGATCTTCGGGACAGCTCAGCTCAGTGAAAAAATGGCTGCACAGCCTTTGGAGATTATGTCATCACTAATGGGGGGGGTACTTTTAGTTCCGATTTTTTCGCCTGAACAAAATGCAAGTATCCGTGACGTGGTGCGCTCCAAAAAAACAAGCTATAGACTTGTTTGCTTCATCAGGATTTTTTGTTCGCTTGTTGTGCTTGTCATACTGATTTCTGCACTTACTATGTATATGAGATACAGCGATTCGGAAGTTACTTTTCGGCTATATTTCGGTGCGTTTGCAAGTGGAGCGGCACTGGGAAGTCTGGGACTTTTATCATCGGCTGTCAGTGATAATTATATAATCGGTTACATGGTCGGAGCATCGTATTTTCTTATGAATCTGTTTCTGAAAGACAAACTCGGAAGATTTAATTTGTTTGCAATGTCCGAGGGCGTAATGGACGGAAAGGGATGGCTTGTTATAACGGCTGCATTATTAATATGTATTTGTTTCACAATTAGAAAAGAATTATACGAAAAATAGCATTTATATATTGACATTTGTAAATGTACGTGATATAATAACAGTGGAGGTGGTACTATGAAAAAGTCGAACAAGGAATTCGCTGTTATTTTTAAAGCTCTTGGTGACGAGAGAAGGATTCAGCTTCTCAAACTGCTGAAAAGCGGTGAACAATGTGCCTGTAAATTGCAGGAATCAATGGAGCTTAGCCAGCCGACGCTTTCCCATCACATGAAGATATTGTGTGAAAGCGGCCTTGTAGATGCACGCAAGGAGGGAAAATGGATGTACTACTCCATATCATCATCGGGAGCTGTAACAGCTATCAAATGCCTTGCACAGCTTATGGATATAAATTGATAAATCCGAATATTTAGATTTATTCTGATAGATTTACGGATTTTAAATCACAAGTAATATTCCACTGCTTATCAATAATAGTACGGTCAAATTTCAGAGAAATTTTATCAGAATGAATAGTTTTTGACATTTCTGTAAAATAGTGTTATAATATAGGCGGACTTCATTTCCAGAGGTCCGCCTTAAATTTGACCTTAATGAGCGGAGATGATAATATGTCAACTAAAGGTGCTGTTAAAGAGCGCACGGACGGAAAGATCAAGGAGCCAAAGCAATATAACGTTATAATGATCAATGACGATTTCACGACAATGGATTTCGTCGTGGCGGTACTGGTGGATATTTTCCGAAAGGATGAGGTAACCGCACAAGCGATAATGATGAATGTACACAAAAACGGTCAGGCTGTCGTTGGCAAATATCCTTATGATATTGCGGTAACAAGGGTTCGCAAGGCTCTTGAAAGAGCCAAACAGCAGGGCTTTCCTTTCAGAATGACTGTGGAGGAGGCTTAAAATGGAGTTATCGAAAGAAGCAATGGAAATTATGTACATGGCGATGGACTACGCTCAGGCGCACAGCTATGAATATGTTACGCCAGAGATCGTTCTGCTTATGATACTGAACGACAATACGTTTTCCGAGGCTTTTGAGGAATGCGGCGGAAATATCGGAGCGCTGGAGGACTATTTAAAGGAGTATGCAAACGAATATGTCGATAAATCCGAAAAAGCAAAACCAGAGCTGTCGGAAGGCGTAAATTCGCTGTTAAATAAAGCTGGGATCAGCGCATACAACAGCGGCTGCAAGGAAATATATATTCGCCATCTGGTGCATGGCTTGTGGATGCTCGACAACTGCTATGCGGTCTATTTTATGGAACGGCAGGGAGTTGCGGAGGCTGATCTGTTACAGGAAATGGCAATAATCGACGAAAATGAAGAATTTGCAGAACGCAACAAGAACAGTGAGAACGGCAGCGAGGAAAGTCAGAATAGTGTAAGTGTGTATGCACCGTGCCTTAATGATACATTGATAGATGTAAATCCGTTAATAGGCAGACTTACTGAGCTTGACAGGACAATTCAGATTCTTTGCAGAAAGGATAAAAATAATCCGATCCATATCGGCGAATCTGGTGTCGGTAAAACTGCAATAACCTACGGTCTTGTGCAGATGATACGTGAGGGAAAAGTTCCAGAGCCGCTTATGGGGGCGAAGGTTTTTGCACTTGATCTCGGCGGTTTACTGGCAGGTACACAGTATCGTGGAGACTTTGAAAAGCGCTTTAAAAAGGTTCTTTCCGAGATCAGCAAGGAGGAAAAGCCTATCATTTATATTGACGAGATTCATAATTTATCTGGTGCAGGTGCAGTTGGTGAGGGGGCTTTTGACGCTTCAAATCTGCTGAAACCCTACCTTACTGATGGCAGAATACGTTTTATCGGTGCAACAACCTTTGAGGAATATAAGCGATATTTCGAGAAAAACAAAAGTCTCGTCAGACGTTTTCAGAATGTGGAAATTAAAGAACCGACCGAATCGGAAACTATCGATATTTTGAACGGTTTGAAGCAGAAATACGAGGATTATCACGGCGTAAAATATGCAAGCGGTGTGCTTGAATATGCCGTGCGGATGAGCGTGAAGTACATCAATGAGCGATTTCTCCCCGACAAAGCAATTGATCTGATCGACGAAGCAGGTGCTTACAGAAAACTGCATCCAACTGAGAAAAAGGTGCAGATCGTTGACAAAAAAGTCATAAATGAGGTTCTCACTACCATTTGCCGTGTTCCGGTAGAAACTGTTGCAAGTGACGATATATCAGGGCTTGCTGGACTTGCAGAAAGGCTGAGAAAAAGAATTTATGGACAGGATGAAGCAATTGAACAGGTGGTCAATGCTGTCAAGTTTTCAAAAGCAGGACTGCTTGAAGAAAACAAGCCGCTTGCAAGTCTGCTTTTCGTCGGACCTACAGGTGTGGGAAAGACAGAGATAGCAAAGTGCTTAGCCGCTGAACTTGGTGTCAGATTGATACGTTTCGATATGAGTGAATACGGTGAAAAACACGCTGTTGCAAAACTCATTGGTTCGCCTGCGGGATATGTGGGCTACGAAGATGGAGGACTACTCACCGAAGCCATAAGAAAAACTCCCTCGGCGGTTCTTCTTCTCGACGAAATTGAAAAGGCTCACAGCGATATCTATAATGTGCTCCTGCAAGTTATGGACTACGCCACACTTACCGATAATCAGGGAAGAAAGGCGGATTTCAGGAACGTTGTGCTTATTATGACATCCAATGCAGGTGCGAGCCGAATCGGAAAATCTACCATAGGTTTTCAGAGCGCAAGCCTCAATGAGAGCGTTATTTCCGAGGCAGTCAAGCAGACTTTCCAGCCCGAATTCAGAAATCGTCTGAATAAGATAGTTGTGTTCAATGGCATGGATGATAAAATGGCTGAGCTTATTGTTGATAAGAAACTTGGTGAGATGGCTTCACAACTCATATCGAAAAAAATCGATTTTTCTGCTGATGCAGATTCAAAGGCACTTGTAAAATCAAAGGGCATAACTCCCGAATTCGGCGCAAGAGAAGTTGACCGAGTTATAAGAAATGAGATCAAGCCACTGTTTGTCGACGAGATACTTTTTGGCAAATTAAAGAATGGTGGAAAGATAAGGTTGACTGTGTCAGATGGTAAATTTTCAATATCAGCCGATAAGGGCAGAAAGGCGATAAAATGCCGATCTACAGGCTCTTGATGGATGATGTTTCTTTCCCTGATCCGACTTTGGCAGAGGAAAACGGACTGCTTGCGGTTGGTGGTGATCTGTCTGTTGAACGACTTCTTGAAGCGTACAGCAATGGCATTTTTCCGTGGTTCAACGAGGGTGATCCGATACTCTGGTGGTGTCCGAAGGAAAGATTTATCATCCGTCCCGAAAAGATTCACATTTCCCATTCGATGAACAAATTCATGAAACAGAATGAGATAAAAATTATGTTTAACCGTGATTTTGCTGACACGATACACAGATGCCGCACAAAACGTGAAGCAACTGTCGGAACATGGATAACTGATGACATGGAAAAGGCCTACATTGCACTGAGTGAAAATGGCTTTGCTTTAAGCGTAGAAGCGTATACGAATAACGAGCTTGCGGGTGGACTATATGGCGTAGTATTGGGAAAATGTTTCTTTGGCGAGAGTATGTTTTCGGATAAGGAAAACGGTTCAAAGATTGCGCTCATCCACCTTGCAAAGCTGCTTGAGAAAAACGGTTTTTCAATGATAGACTGCCAGTTCCATACCGATCATCTTGAAAGCATGGGCGGTGAGAAAATAAGCTGGGAAGAATACATTGAACTACTTAAATATGTTTATACGTAAATCTATACGGTTTGCTAAAAAAGGAGACATTATATACAGTGTCTCCTTTTTGTTATATCCGATAATTAGCCTATGCTAATTTTGTGCAAAATGTATATTGACAAATTATATTTGATAAGATATAATTGTTTCAAAGATAAATGAACGGAGGTTTTATAATGAACGATTATGAAAGCCTTAAACTGGAAAATCAGCTTTGTTTTCCGCTGTATGCTGCTTCACGCAAGATCGTGAACCTTTACACTCCCTTTCTGAAACCGCTGGGACTGACTTACACGCAATATCTGGTTTTCCTCGTATTATCGGAGCAGAACACAATGACCGTCGGCGAGATATGCAGTCGGCTTTACCTTAACAACGGCACCCTCACTCCGCTGCTAAAAACCCTCGAAGCAAAGGGCTACATTTCACGAAACCGCAGCGAAGCGGACGAGAGAACTGTGCTTATCACGCTGACCAAAAGCGGACACGAAATGCTTGATGAGCTTGTGAAGATTCCGACTGAGGTTGGAAAATGTGTGCCTCTTGGCGGCGAAAATGCCGCTGAGCTTTATAAATTGCTGTACAAAATAATCAAGGAGGTGTGATATGGATAGGAATGATCTTCAGAAATACCTGAGCGATGGAGTTGGCAGGATCGTAAAAAATGCCGTTCGTTCGGTTTTCAGTGACCCCAAAGAGACTGCCTTTATCATGAAATTTTCCGCAGCCGCAGCAAAGGCGTCGGACAAGCGTGAGGCTATAGAGAAAAACGGCGAGCATATTCCGCCTTTTCTCATTGCGAGTATCACCAGCGCCTGCAATCTTCACTGTAAGGGCTGTTACTCACGCCATAACAATGCGACCTCAGACTGTGCGCCGAAAAATCAGCTTATGGCGGAGGAGTGGGACAGAATCTTCACCGAAGCCGAGGAGCTTGGAATCAGCTTTATTCTTCTCGCAGGCGGTGAACCGCTCATGCGCCGTGACGTAATTGAAAAGGCGGCGGAACATCCGAATATCATTTTCCCGATTTTCACCAACGGCGTTTTCATCAGCGATGAGATGTTCGATATCTTCGACAAACACAGGAATCTTCTGCCCGTTCTCAGCATCGAGGGGGACAGGGAGACTACCGATGAACGGCGAGGCAAAGGCATTTATGACCGCCAGACCGAGAATATGGCCCGGCTGAAAAGGATAGGCACTCTCACGGGTGCGTCTATTACGGTGACCAAGAAAAATCTTGAACTTGTTATGTCTGACAGCTTTGTCAGCGGACTTTCGGAAATGGGCAGCAAGCTGATTTTCTATGTTGAATACGTGCCTGCTGACGGCGCAACTGCCGATATCGTCCCCGACGACGAGGACAGAAGGTTCATGGAGGATACCCTCAACAGCTTGTGCGAAAAGTACAGGGATATGATCCTTCTCAGCTTCCCCGGCGACGAAAAGGCGAGCGGCGGATGTCTTGCGGCTGGCAGGGGATTCTTCCACATCAACTCTCACGGCGATGCTGAACCATGTCCTTTTTCGCCCTATTCCGATACGAACATTCGTGACTGTACCCTTAGAGAAGCCCTTGATTCGGGACTTTTCCGCAGGCTCAACGATTCGGGAGTGCTTTTGCAGGAGCATACAGGCGGCTGTGTGCTTTTCCGGAATCAGGAGCTTGTCAGAAATTCGATAACTAATGATAGGCATTAAATTAAAGTAAACGCCGAGTCATTTTACAACCATAAAAAACTGCCCCCTGATACGGCTGTACTGCACCATATCAGGGGGCAATTTATTTTTTAGGATAATACATCGATAATTGTGAATGTATTGCAATAATAGATTTTGTTTACTCAACAGGCAAAGCAGTCCGTACACCGTGGAGGAACTCGCTGTGGTATTTGAGGTCGTCCTCGTCGATGATACCATCGCAGTTGAGGTCAGCGTTCTCAAAGCGCTCTGTGTCGCCGTTTTCGACAGCTTTACGCATGAGTATCAGGTCAAATACATCGACCTCACCATCGCCGTTAAGGTCGCCGTAAACAGCAGGTGCTTCGGGCTCGGCAGGCTTGTCCGGCTTCCACCAGTTCACGTTGAACAGGTAGCCCTCGCCGCCTGTGAATACGAGGTAAACGTCATTTTTACCCGATGTGCTGTCTATCTTGCAGGTCTGAGTATTCCACTTCTGCCAGCCGCCGGTGCTCTTGACAGGGAGAGTGCCGATGAGCTTGCCGTCTGGAGCGCCAAGTCTTATTTCGATAGAAGCCTCTGCGCCGTTGGAGCCTATTCTGAAGCTGACGGAATCAGTGCCGCTGCCGAAGTCAACATTCTTGAATCCGATGTAGTCGCCGTTCTCGATGTAAGCAACATCGCTGCCGCCCTCGGAGCAGTTTTCAGTCTGGATGCCTTTCTGAACATCGTACTTTTCAGCCTCGATAACATCGCCGCCGTCGTCAGGATTTCCGCTGCCGCTGAGACGGAGAATGTGGCTTGATTTGCTGAGTATCTTGCCGCTCTTGTCGGTAACGTATATTCTATATTCGCCTTCTTTGGACGGAGTGCGGATGGATGTTGCATTTGCAGCCGCTCTTGTCATATCGCTGCCAACCTTGAATGAATCAGTTCCGTCGGGAGCGATCCAGACAATGCCGTCACCCTTGCGTATCGGCAGACTGCTTGAACAGGTGGTCTTGCAGCTTGCAGGGAACACGAAGTCAGCCTCGGAAATAACATATTTCGGGATTAAGCTGCGGTATTCATCATGTATACCCGAATTTACGCAGACCTTATACTGAGGGAAGTCCCAGACGTTATCGGAAACAACAATCGGGTCGTCGATATCGGAATCGGGCGGATTCTTGCCCATTTTCTTAACAGTAGCATAGGTGCGCTTGATAGTGAGGTGGTGCTTCTGACCGTAGTCATCGCAGTTGATGGTGTATGTGACATTGGGGCTGATTTCGAGAACGTTGTCATTTTCCTCGATATAAGCAGTACCCTCGTCGTTGTGCAGACCGTAGGTCGGCTGGAAAGCAGCGGCAGCAGGGATTCCCTGAATGTAGTTCTCGTTTATGACAGTGCCCTCCATCTGACCGATGGTATAGATACCGCCGCTGTCGTGGAGACGGTTAAGGCTGTCGATAACACGGTTGTTGCATATCATATTGTTTCGGCAGGTCGTTGAGTCCTTGAAATTGCACCAGCCCCAGCCAAGATGGATGCCATTGTAGGCGGTCTTTTTTATTGTATTGTTCAGTATCTTCACAGTGTCAACGTAGTACGAAGTTATAGCCGCACAGCCGCCGAAGCCGTGAACAACGCTGATATCGTAAAGCATATTATCGGAAACGGTGTCATTTTTGCAGATACCCTCAACGCCTTTCGGGAACTTTTCGTGGTTGTCCCATGCAGCGTCACCGATGTAGATATGCTGAGGATGACCGATAGTGATACCGCTTGAAGTGATATCGGTGATGTAGTTGCCCTTGACATTTGAATCAACAACGTCATTTGTCATGGACAGACCGTCAGCGCCCGTATGCTTGATAACGCAGTCCGTAACGTCTATGGAGCTGCTGTTTGTGACATGAACAGCGGCAGGGAGAGTGTCAGCCATTTCATATTTGCGGTTGTGCCAGTTTGAATCGGCGTAGGCGATATAGGTCTGAGCCGCCTGACAGGTAGTTTTGCCGTGAGAACCTGCTACATCGGTGAGCTGATAATCTGTATTTGCAAAGGTTATGCCGCTGAACGAGATATTCTCAACACGCTCTGTAGTGGACTTGCCCTCGATAACGATGAGCTGATCTGCGAAGGGGGCTTCAACATCGGCAGTTGACATATCCTCGCCGTTTCTCGGGTAATAATACAGCACCTTTGCGGTCTTATCGAAGTAGAATTCACCGGGGCTGTCAACGAAAGCGAGGGCATTGTAGATGGTGTGAGTGCCGCCTGTATTGAAGCCTGCGCCCCATCCGGGGGTCTGAGCGATAGCGCCGTAAGGCTGCTGTAGGAGGAATATGAGAGAACCGCCGTCAACCTTGATATCACGGGTACAAACGATATTCTCGTTCCATGTAGTGCCGTTTATTATTTCGAGGTCGTCGAAGTTGGACTCGACACGTGGGAGGTCGCCCATGCTGTAGACGATACCGTCCTTAGCCGTGCCCGAATCCCAAGCCCAGTCAGCCTGACCAGCGGTTATCTTGTACTCGCCCCATCCGCCCTTTGAGCCGACGGTAACGCTTCCCATATTGGCACGCTGGTCGTTGACATAGAGGTTACGCAGCTTGTAGTCACGGTCAAGGGGAGCGGAGTACAGCTTGTCGTTGAACTTAGTCCAGCCTGTGACCTTTGAAGCGCCGTTGATAACAGGAGTTTCGTTGCCGTAAGCGGTGTAATTGATGTGGTAGCCGTTGGTAGCCGAGTCACGGGTATCGAAAACCACAGGCTCGGTAATGCGGTAATCGCCGCCACGGAGATAAACGTTTATATCCGAGGACATATCGCTGTTGACCTTGCGGACAGCATCCCTTGCAGCGGCGAGAGTGGCGAAAGGATGAGCCTCTGAACCGTCATTTGTGTCGCTTCCGTCAGGGGACACATAGAACGATATACCGCTGTCAGCCGCATTGACCATATAAGCAAGCTCGGAACTGACAGGTGCGGCAGTAAGAGCGCAGGTCAGCGAAACAGCAACAGCCGACGATAAAAGTTTATTCAGTTTCATACAAAAACCACCTTTCCTTGAAAGTTTAATATCCCTTATGACATATCCCGGTAAATGATATGACAAATTACTAATACAAACTGTTGATTTGTACGTTCTTCTATTACATTTTACTACATCGGGGAGAATAAATCAATTCACAAAACGAATAAATGGTGGATAAAATGAAGATAATTCCCGATTTGACCGCTGATTGTCTGTACAAATATTTGCAGACAAAAAAGAGACGGTCAGCCGACCGCCTCTGAATATACTCTGAAAAACTTACTCATGTCTGTCTTTTATAATGCCCTTGCTGCAAAAATATGTGATAAGGAAGTATCCGCCGTAGATGAGGAGAATAATTACCGAAGTTGCCGTTATGGATTCCGCCATTTTCTCCGTACCGAATATCTCAAGGAAAAATGACGCAAACTTCATGCCGAAAACAGAATGTACACAGGCGAGTATCAGCGGAAGCATGAAGAAAATGCCTGTCTGCCTGAAAAGTGACTTAGAAATATCACTTTCATCTGCACCGATCTTGCGGAGCATTTCATATCTGCTTATGCTGTCCACGCTTTCCGACAGCTCTTTGAGGGCGAGTATCGCACCGCAGGCAATGAGGAACACAAGACCGATGTACAGTCCCATGAAGGTTGCGATCGCACCCAGTCCAACAGCACCGCTTTTCTGGTCGATCTTTGTGCTTAGCCCGAAGTATCCGCCTGCCTTATGTACAGAAAGACCGCTCATATCACGGGTGATACCGTTGTACTCCCTGCGGACAGCCTTTTCGGTCTCCTTTTTGCCTTCCTTATCGGCGGCTTTATAATTGCCGATGAGGTAATCTCCGCTGGGGGACTGACCGTCTAAAACTCTGTCGGGAACTACGAAGATACCTGAGTTTAAATGCTGTACGGAAAGGCTGATAAAACCGTCCTGACACTCATTATATTTTGAATGGAGCGTTTGTCCGTAAACATTGATATCTCTGTTATTTTCAAGCACACTGTCACGTATGGCTTTCATGGACTTGTAATCGCAAAGTAAGATATATTCATCATTGTTCATGGTGAGTTTATCCCTGCCGTAAAGCTCCATCAAGGCATTATAATCACTTAGTCCGACAAGCTGTTCTGAGCTTGTATAGTCTAAGAATACGAACGCTTTTTTTATCCTTTCAGCTTCATCTCCGCAGAAATCTTCCAGCGAAAAATCAGCATCGCCGTAGGTGTAAAATCTTGTGTATTCTCCTGCATAAGCCATCATGTCAAGCCCTTTATCCTTGCACTCATTCACAATATCAAGGTCATCAACAGGCTTTTCAAGCCTTGTAGACAGCTCAAAATCCACAGGGCAAAGCTCCTCCAGATTAGCGTTCATAGAGTTACGCATGGAGAAAGATGCCGTCAGCGTGCATATCGTCACAAATAGCATAAGGCAGATTATAGTCATGGAAAAGACCATTGTGTTGACCTTGCTGCTTATCTGACGGAAAGTGAAAGCGTTCAGACTGCGGAAGTACACGTTTTTCATGCTCATCACCACACGCAGGAGCATACCCGACACAGACCAGAAGATAAGGAACGTTGACACCGCACCCATTGCGATATACAGCGCCATTTCCTTACCCGTAACTTCGCTTTTGTTCCAGCCCACCTGATAATAAGCGTATCCCAGAGCCGCTGCTGCAAGCAGAAATATGATGATGCAGAGCCACGGCTTTTTCAGTTTGATCTGTTCCGACTTTTTACCCGAATGCATAAGATCTATCAGCTTGAAACGGGTTATGACAATGCTGTTGAATATCATCACAACAAAATACATGACCGCAAAATACAGTATCGTTTTTATGACAGCTTCACCCGATACCATAAAGCTGTAGCGTGTCATGTCAGCTTCAAACAGTGACACCACCAGTGCACTCATTATCTGCGAAAGACCAATTCCGAGCAGTAAGCCCACACCGAGAGAGCCGAGACCGATAATGACCGTTTCAAGCAGAAGAATAGCCGAAATTTTGCCCTTGCTCATGCCGAGAAGAAGATACAGCGCAAATTCACTGTTTCGGCGCTTCATAAGGAAACGGCTTGCATAAACGATAAGAAATCCAAGTACCCCTGCAACAAAAACGCTCATAGCAGAAATGCCCATTTGCAGTATCCGTGCTATCTCTCTGCCGTCTGTGTCTATCACTGTCATAGCGACCTGTCCGCTGACCGCATTGAACACATAAAACACCGAAACGCCGATGATAAGGGTAAAAAAGTATATGGCATAGTCACGGAGACTTTTGCGGATATTGCTGAGAGAAAGTTTAAAGAGCATCGCTCACGTCACCTCCCAGAAGCGTTACAACGTCGATTATCTTATCGAAAAACTGCTTTCTGCTGTTATCGCCACGCTGAAGCTCATGGAAAACCTTGCCGTCCTTGATGAAAATGACACGTGAAGCGTAGCTTGCGGTAAAGCTGTCATGAGTTACCATGAGGATAGTTGCATTCTGCTCTGCATTGAGACTGCGGAAGCGTTCAAGGAGCATTTTCGCTGACTTTGAGTCCAGCGCACCCGTAGGCTCGTCTGCAAGTATCAGCTTAGGGTCGGTGACGATAGCACGTGCGGAGGCAACTCTCTGCTTCTGACCGCCCGACATCTGATAGGGATATTTTTTCAGCACTTCGATTATGCCAAGCTGCTGAGCAACCCTGTTTACAGCCTTGTCGATATCAGCGGCAGGCTTTTTCTGTATGGAAAGGGCAAGAGCGATATTCTCGTAAGCTGTAAGGGTATCAAGGAGATTGAAGTCCTGAAAGATGAAGCCCAGCTTGTCACGGCGGAACTTATTTAGCTCCTTGCCTTTGAGGGTGGTTATATCCGTATCCTCAAGGAAGATGTGACCTGCGGTAACACGGTCGATAGTCGAGATACAGTTGAGCAGAGTAGTCTTGCCGCTTCCCGAAGCGCCCATTATAGCGATAAATTCACCTTTGCTGACAGAGAATGAGATATCGTCAATAGCCTTTGTGAGACTTGATCTGCTTCCGTAGTATTTTTCTATTTGCTGAATTTTCAGAAGTTCCATTTGGCTGTTCTCCTTATATTTTATTCAATATTGTTCTCGGAAGCCTTTTTCAGCGCATCATGGTACCAGCAGTAAATGACAGCGTTGCAGGCAAGTATCGAGCAGCCTGCCGAGTCCCATTTTTTGTCGATAATGAATTCAAGTAAAATGCCGATAATTCCTATTATCATTGCGGCAGTGGATATAGTCAGTGCTCTTTTAATGCTTTTGATATTTGTGTTTTTCATATTGATCACCTTTTTTTAAATTATTGAGCTTTCGCCCTTTCGATGATCTAATTATAGCACAGGTTTTTATTGCGGTCGCTGTTTTAATATTTCATAACATTACAATTTTGTAATGTTACTGTTTCGGCGATCAAGTATCGATATTTTTTTCGTCGGTCAAGCCGAGGGGGCGTGCTTGGTAAAGAGCCGTAAATCTGCGCTTCGCCGGATTTACAACCTTTTAGGGAGGGCGCTGCTCTCCCTCGCACACCCACCTGCCAAAGGGAATATATTCCCTTTGGCATCCCGGTATCAGGCGGCTTCGCCGCTTTTTATTTTATAGCATAAACATCATTTTTTCCAAACGTAATAATAATATCGGTATATTCTCCCTGCACCGATTCAGCCGCAACACTGTGTCCCAGCTTTCCGCAGAGCTTTTTCACGATATAAAGCCCCATTCCCGTGGACTTTGCATGGGTTCTCCCGTTCTCACCCGTGAATGATTTTTCAAATATTTTCGGCAGGTCGCCCGACGGTATACCCACACCGTTGTCACGGAAATGCAGAATGGTTTTGTCGGCAAACTGTTCAGTCCGGACGGATATTTCGGGCTCACGGTCGGGGGAGATATATTTTATACTGTTCCCCATAAGCTGACCCAAAATGAACTGCATCCACTTGCTGTCGGTCATGACCTCAACGTCAAGCCCCTCGGTTTTCAGCGAAATGTTCCTTTGCTGCAATTCCGAGCGGTTCTTGACGGCAGTATCGGCAAAAACACGTTTCAGCGGCACTTTTTTTATGATGTAATCCTTTTCCGCATTGCCGCTCCTTGCGTAGTACAGAACATTTTCAATGTACTCGTCGATACGGTTGAGCTGCTCGGCATATTTGGAGTTACCGTCGTTATGGCACATAAGCTGCAAGCTCGCCACAGGCAGCTTTATCTCGTGCACCCAAAGCTCGATATATTCACGAAAGTCCCTGTTTTCACGGGCAAATTCGCCTATATGCTCATACATTGCCCTGTCCGTATCCTGCAAAACATCGTAAAACACAGCGCCGTCGTAAAAGTCGGGACGTTCAGCCACTTCCGAAAGCAGGTATTTGCGGTCAAGCTCGTCCATGCACTTCATCAGCTTGTCGTAATAGCTTTTTCGGCGGAATAATTCCCGAACCTCGGCACAAAAAAGTCCCAGCAGGAATATCACGCTGACGATGACAACAGCCTGTGCCGCCACACGGAAAGCGCCGAGGAATATAACAGACAGTCCCCACGCAGCAGCGGCGATGAAGTACAGCGGCAGGCGGTCGAGAAAATAATCTTTCAGCTTCATTTCAGCACATACCCCTGTTTCTTGCGTGTTTCGATGGCATCAGGCATTCCCAAGTCGGACAGTTTTCCACGCAGACGGCTGATATTGACGGAAAGAGCGTTGTCGTTGACAAATTCGTCATTGTCCCACAGCGCAGTCATAAGCTCGTCTCGGGTAACGATCTCGCCCATTCTGTCCAGCATGACCTGAAAGATTATCATTTCATTTTTGGTCAGAACCTGCTCATTTCCGCTGCGGATAAGACTTCCCTTGACAGTGCTGACCTCGGCATCGTGGTACATACGGTTTGTGGAGGAATTCCTTGCTGAGCGTTTCAGCACAGCGGATATACGCAGCAGCAGAATGGTGGGATTATAGGGCTTTGTCACGTAATCATCAGCACCGCAGCTCATGGACAGCACCTCGTCAATTTCGGAAGTGCGGCTGGTCAGCATGATAACGGGCTTGTCGCTTGCCTTGCGGAATTCCTGCAAAAGCGCCTGACCGTTGACCTCGGGGAGGTTGATGTCAAGGAGGATAAGGTCGGGGTCGGAGCGTTTCATCTGTTCGGCAACGTTGTGGAAATCGTCGATGCAAACCGCCTCATAGCCTGCATTATTCAGCAGAACAGTCACTTCCTCACGAAGCGCCTGCTCGTCCTCTATAATAAGTATCTTTTTCATAGTGCACCTCTTTAGGTTAAATATCTTATTTATTATATCATCTTCATCACTATATGTCAAGATTTTAAGTAGGGGACGATGCCCACATCACACTGTAAATTTTTGCTTTTCACACCGATCAAAATGATACTAATTGTAAAATATATCGTTATTTTCACTTAACCATCACTTAAATTGTGTTGAAATTTTAGAAAATTGACCCGAAAATTTATGAAAAATTTCAATGAAATGCCGATTAAATTTTCAAAAAGTTGCATTTTTCGGCGAATTATGGTAGAATGTTTTCAAGTTAACAGGGATATTCTGCTGCGGTACATCCGCAGCTAAAAAAGGAGAATTCATATGAAACTGAAAAAAATAGGTGTGCTTTCAGCAGCTTTACTGATGTTTTCACAGATCTGCTGGCAGCCTGTAAAGCAGTCAGAGGTTTATGCTTCATCCGATGTAAGCACTATGACCGCCGTTGACAGTACATACGAACTTATCAGAGAACTGGAAGGCTTTTCACCCGAATGCCGCTGGGACAATACTCAGTGGTCCATCGGCTACGGCACAAAATGTCCTTTCGACCATCCTACTAACGGTTCTTATCAGCTCCAGAAGGGCGGACATACTGTCACCGAGGAAGAAGCAAGGGAGATCGTAAAAGACCTTATGGACTATTTCGTAAATACGGTCAGATCGAACTGTGCAGGGCTTTCAATGGAGCAAAATCAGTTTGACGCACTTCTCAGTGCCGCTTACAACCACGGCAACGTCAATGCCTGTCCGCTGAAATACTATCTTCAGGGAACTCTCACCGCTGAGGAAGCGTATAATCAGCATTGCAACTGGTACATCCTCTCGGGAAGTATGTATGAGGCAGGTCTCAGAAACCGCAGAAAAAAGGAAGCTGATCTGTTTTTCAGGGATATTCCGATAAATTCCGACAGAGTGAACACTGTACCTGCTGTTGACAATTGTTCCGAGGATTACGCAGGCACATACACCACTAAAAATGTGACCAGCTATCTAAACATCCGCTCCGAAAGCGGTCACAGCCTTTCATCACCCGTGGTAGGCAAGATTTACCCGAATGAAACCTTTACCGTAACAAAAGCAGACGGCACTCTCGCTCACGTTGAATGCAACGGAGTAAAGGGCGTAGTCAGCATGGAATACATTCAGAGAGTGCAGGAAACACCGTCCATTCAAACAGGTGATGGCGACGTTAACAACGACAACGTCGTAGACGGCAGAGATGCAACAGCCGTACTTTCCGATTATTCCAGAAGCTCCGCAGGCAAGACCTCAGAGCTGACAGCAACTCAGCAGCAAGCCGCCGACGCCAATAAAGACGGCATTCTCGACGCAAGAGATGCAACAGCAATAATCTCCTACTATGCATTGCAATCAGTAGGCGAGGTAAGAAGCATTTCCGAATATTTCGCTTCGCTGCATTGAGTCAGTTATCGATGAACGGGATACTCTTTTAGGAGTTCATACTTTTATCGGGGGAAACCTTTCTGAGGAAAGGTTCTCCCCCGAACCCCCTTCCAAAGACTTTTAATCCAAATTTTTACCCCTGATAGGGCGCACTCAAGTTGTATTGGACTTGATATTTTATGGTGCGCCCTATCAGGGGTAAAAATTTAAAACTGAAAGTTTTAGGAAGGGAGTTTGAGGGAGAACCCTTTTTCAAAAGGGTTTC
>JAFVBU010000155.1 GCA_017479805.1 Ruminococcus sp. | reverse complement strand
TGGGCATGGGCTTCGATATCGCTGACGGTCCCGAGATAGACGACGATTACCACGTTTTCGAGGCTCTCAACCTCCCTCCCGACCATCCTGCAAGAGATACTCAGGATACCTTCTACATCGAGGGCACTGACGAGACTATCCTCCTCCGTACACAGACCTCATCCGTTCAGGTGCACGTTATGGAGACTCAGAAGCCCCCTATCCGTATCATCTCCCCGGGCAGAGTTTTCCGTTCGGACGCTGTTGATGCTACACATTCTCCCCTTTTCCACCAGATAGAGGGTCTTGTTATCGACAAGGGCATAACCATGAGCGACCTTAAAGGCACTCTTGAAATGCTGATGAAGAAGCTCTACGGCAATGACTGCAAGCTCCGTTTCCGTCCTCACCACTTCCCATTCACCGAGCCAAGCTGTGAAGTTGATATAAGCTGCTTCAACTGCGGCGGCAAGGGCTGTTCAATGTGCAAGGACGAGGGCTATATCGAGCTTCTCGGCGCAGGCATGGTTCACCCGAAAGTCCTTGAAAACTGCGGTATCGACCCCGAGGAATATTCAGGCTTTGCATTCGGTCTTGGTCTGGAGCGTATGGTTATGGGACGCTACGATATCAACGACCTGAGACTTCTCTATGAGAACGACGTGAGATTCTTAGAGCAGTTCTGAGCATTTTGTCACTAATGTCACCCGTCACTAAGAGATAAAAAATACGTTACGGCAACATGAGATCTGTGTAGGGGCGGATATCATCCGCCCATGCAAATTGCTGAATGACAGATGACAAAATTGACAAAATCAGCAGCTCGGCATGAGCATACTGTGACATGGTGTTAAAATAAATGTGCTCTATTATTTCATTAAAGAGGTGTATCATGGATAATCCGATTTATTTTAAACTGCTTAATGATATGAAAGCATCGCACAGCAGTCTTTTGCCCGGACTTATCATGCTGCTGATAACTATGTTTGTGATCTTTTTCAAGCTGGGGCGGAAAGGCATAATTGCATTCATAATTATTGCGCTGATCATAGTGGGTATAGCAATTCTTGACTATACTTTAGTAGAGAGACGGCTCAAAAAAATGATGAAAAAAATGAACTTTGATTCATGCGATGAGTTTGAAAAGTTTCTTGCAGGAAGTCAGCGTCTGCACAATACATTGTTTATTTCCGATAAATACCTCATGGACTTTGAGCTTTGCAGGATAGTACGGTTATGCAATGTGAAAAAAATAGTACCGTATAATAAAGGCGTTGAAAGCGATAAAAAATATTATGGGTTGAAAATAATAACATATAAAGGCAAAAATGATGATCTTAAATTAAAAGACAGTTCAGACAGAGATCTGCTTTTGAAAGTGATCTCAAATGCTGTTGATTTTGCCAAAGAACAGGACTCTATTGACTGATCGGAGGAAGCTGTCATGTATTTACCTGATGAACCAAACATGGAACTCATGCCAAAGAATCCATATGAAAATTTCATAAACGAGGAAGAGGACGACTGCGAGATAACATACGCTAAGAGCCTCACAGCAGTTGATATGGTCATTGCTGCTGCGGCATCTGCTTTACCGTTTCTGAGCGGAATATTCTTTCTTTGTGCGGGAGCTGTAGCTTTAGGCGTGGGCTGTATGGCGATAGTGGCACTTTTTCTTGGTTACGCTATGTTCAAGCCCGAAAGAGACAGGAAATTCCAAAAGAAGCTGTACAAAGCCCTCGGGTGCAGTAATAACTTTGAATACCGCAGTTTTCTGAGCGGCTGTACTTATTACGGAGGCGGTGTATATCTGTCCGGTAAACACCTTATACAAATAGATAGGTTCAATGAGAAATTCTATAAGTATGACATTGACCGGATAGAAGAAGTCAGCGTAAAGTACCATGAGGGCAACAACGACGAGGATATAAAAACCGATCCCTATTACAGCTACCATCTGAAGCTGGGAAAACTCAAAAGCGCCGACTTTGCTATAGACAAAAAGGATGAAAAAAATGCCGACCTCTTAGCAAAGATCATGCAGGATCAGATCGATAACTCAAAGGGCAGAAAATATATTGAGTATGATGATGAAGTTTGACATAACGACAGACGCAGGAATGGCTGTCAATGAAAGGTAAAACAGTATGCAGGAAGATATAACTTATGAACAGCTGACAGAAGCTGCGGTCGGCACCCGTTATACAGAATCGGCTCTGATGACCTTTTTGTCGATTTTTATTTCGCTGACCATAGGCTCTATGCTGATCTCAGAATTCGGGATAAAACTTATCCCAATACCGATAGCTGTGATAATTTTCTTTGTCACGCTGGGAAAGGTGCGTGTAAAGCGTGCCAAAAGCGATTTAAAAAAGATGATGGCTTCTATAGGCTGTGATTCTCCCGAGGAGGCAGAAAACTATATAAGAAACTGTCAGAGCCTGACCTGCGGCAACAGATGTGATATTTTCGCTTATATCTCGGGTCAGTATTATCTGCATATCTCAGATATGACTGCAATACCCATCGGCAGTATAAGCGGTGTGGATATCAGAACATTAAAGAGAAGAGCCGGCAGAAAAAAAGCCGGCGTTCTGTGACTGTCGACGTTTATCAGATAATTATAAACGGCGGTGCGGCAGGCAGTGATACCCTTAATTATTATGACATGGATGCAAGAGACCGTGCGTATCAGTACATAAAAACCACAGTCGGTATAGACTGACAAAAATAAACCGAAAGGAAAATATATATGAATTTATCAATGAAATGGCTCGGCGATTACGTTAAAGCCGATATGCCTGTTAAAGACCTTTGCCATGCTCTTACAATGAGCGGCTCAAAGGTAGAATGCTTTGAAGAAGAAGGAAAGAATATCTCAAAGGTAGTTGTGGGTAAGATACTCTCAAAGGGACCTCATGAGAACGCTGACGCTCTTTTCGTGTGTCAGGTGGATATCGGTGCCGACGCTCCCATACAGATAGTTACCAACGCTAAAAACGTCAAGGAGGGCGACCTCGTTCCTGTTGCACTGGACGGCGCTGTTCTTCCCGAGGGCAAGATAAAGAAGTGCAAGATGCGTGGAGTTGAGAGCTTCGGTATGTTCTGCGGACTTGATACTCTCGGTCTTACCGCTCACGATTTCCCATATGCCGACCCCGAGGGCGTATTCGTTATCGAGGAGGACTGTACTCTCGGTCAGGATATCCATTCGGCTATCGGTCTGGACGATACTTCCATCGAGTTCGAGATAACCTCAAACCGCCCCGACTGCCTCAGTGTTATCGGTCTTGCAAGAGAGACTGCCGCAACCTACGGCACTGAGCTTAAAGTGAAAGCTCCCGAGTTCAAGGGCGTTGACGGTGATATAAACTCAATGCTCAAGGTGGATATCCACAATACAGAGAAGTGTCAGAGATACTGTGCAGGTATCGTTAAAAATGTAAAGATAGAGCCGTCACCGAGATGGATGAGAGAGAGACTTCGTGCAAGCGGCGTTCGTCCTATCAACAACTTTGTTGATATCACAAACTATGTTATGCTTGAATACGGTCAGCCAATGCACGCTTTCGACCTCCGCTTCGTTGAGGGCGCACACATCAACGTCCGCAATGCTAAAAACGGCGAAAAGATAATGACACTTGACGGCGTTGAGCGTGAGCTTACAGACGATATGCTGGTCATCGCTGACGAGAAGAAGCCTGTTGCTGTTGCAGGTATCATGGGCGGTGAGTACAGCGGAATCATGGACGACACAACTACAGTTGTATTCGAGTCTGCATATTTCGAGCCGTCACAGGTAAGACAGACCTCAAAG
This sequence comes from Ruminococcus sp., assembly GCA_017479805.1. Classification (GTDB taxonomy): domain Bacteria; phylum Bacillota; class Clostridia; order Oscillospirales; family Ruminococcaceae; genus Ruminococcus. The sequence goes on along the minus strand of JAFVBU010000155.1, from coordinate 8,884 downwards.
AAGCTGAAGCTGAAGTCTGACGCTTCCTCACGCTACGAAAAAGGCGTTGACAGACTTATCTCCATGACCTGCTTAAAGAGAGCATTTGAGCTTGTTGAGGAGCTTGGAGCAGGCGAGGTGCTCAATACCGTTATCGACTGCGACTATACCGACAAGACACCTGCTTCCGTTGATTTCGGCGACAAGCCCGAAGCTCCGATGGTCAAGTGGATAAACGATTTCCTCGGCACTGACATTTCAAGAGAGGATATGATAAAGTATCTGGAGCGCCTTGAATTCAAGGTCGAGGGCGAAAAGGTCATTGCTCCGTCATTCCGTATCGATATCGGCTGTAAGGCTGACATTGCCGAGGAGGTTGCACGTATCTACGGCTACAACAACATCCCGTCCACCGATTTCCGTGGAGTTGCAAGAGCAGAATTCACAGAGGAGCAGAAGTTTGTCCGCACTCTCAGAAATGCGGCTGTATCTCTCGGCGGCTACGAAATAGCAACATATTCTTTCGTATCGCCTAAGTATTTCGACAAGATAAGACTTCCCGAGGACAGCAAGCTCCGCAAGGCTGTAAAGATAGTTAATCCTCTCGGCGAGGACACAAGCGTTATGAGAACTTCAACTATCCCGTCAATGCTGGACGTTCTCTCATTCAACTACAACAACAGAAACGAAAAGGCTTGCCTGTTCGAGATATCAAAGGAATACCTGCCTGCAACTGTTGAAAAGCCTTACATCAACGGCGATACACTGGTAAACAGCGGCGAGAAGAAGCATAAGTACCAGTACTCTCTCCCTGATGAACCGCAGAGACTTACTATCGGTATGTACGGCGGAAACTGCGACTTCTACACCATGAAAGGCATGATAGAGCAGATACTTGACGAGTTCAAGATTGCTGACGCTGACTATATCCGTGCCGCTGACAGCGACGCTTTCGACGAAAAGTCAGCATTCCACCCGGGCAGAAGCGCAGTTATCGTAAAGGGCGAAAAGGTTCTGGGCATCTTCGGTGAGGTTCATCCTGCTGTACAGGAGACCTATGAGCTGGGCGTAAAGACCTACGTTGCAAAGCTCAATATCCCCGAGCTGATGGAGCTTGCCGCTGACAAGATAACATATAAGCCGCTTCCTAAGTTCCCTGCAACTACACGTGACCTGAGCCTTGTTGTGGACGAGGATATGCCTGTTGCAGAGCTTGAAAAGGCTATCAAGGGCGCTGTCGGAAAGATACTGGAAAAGGTTACTTTGTTCGATGTATACCGCAGTGAGGATATGAAGAAGAATAGTAAAAAGAGTGTTGCTTATTCTATTTCTATGCGTTCGCATGACGGTACATTGACGGATGAGCAGGCAGATAGTGCGATGAAGAAGGCATTGAAGGCACTTTCGGCTATTGGTGCGGAGCTGAGACAGTAAGATAAAAAAGCAGCAAAGCGAGCGCAGCTGCGCTTTGCGGACGGGTAAATGCAAGTAAAGGTCAAGCCGATGACAGCGGAGGTCGCTCCCATTGGCTTGACCATTTTACGCCTTTTCAGAATAGCCCGGGCACCGAGGACGCCCAAAGGGCGCCCCTACATATAAAGGCAACACCGCACAAGTCGCCTGACAAAAAACTATTGACAAGCGGAGCGGTTTCAAGTATAATATATATGCAATGTCCATAATGACATTGCAGTATGATATAGGAGGTAAAATTTATGTCAAACAAGAAAAAGGATCTTGACAGTATGTACAGGGAGCTTATGAACAGCCGTGAGCATAATGAGGACGCAGGCACAAGACTTGCGAAATTCTTCATCGGTCTGGTAATGCTGGCTGTGGGACTGTTCATGATATTCCAGAACATCACGGTATCAAGCTCATGGGGGAGGGGCGGATACTTCTATCACATCGGAAACTTCGGTATATCCAACGGCATGATAATGCTGCCTATCATAATCGGCATAGGAATGCTTTTCTTTATGAGAAAGAGGATATTCGGCTGGATAGTGCTTGCTATCGGTGTTGCATTCGTGCTTTTCACCGTTCTCGCAACCACTCACATAACATGGAGAACTACAAGCGCTTATGTATTTGTGATAATGTTCGGCATGACTGCCGCAGGTGCAGGACTTGTACTCCGTGAGCTTTTCAGAAAAGACTGAGTTCAGTGAGTTAGTAAGCAGAGTGAGTAGTAAGTAGTGAGTAGTAGGTAGTAAGTAGTAGGGGCGCACAGTGTGCGCCCTTGATTTTTGTCGGATATGGTGATATAATGTTAGTATCATAATACTCTGAGAGTAAGGGGGAGTTTACAGTATGCAGATAGTTACACCAAAACAAATGCAGAGGATAGAGGAAAAGTCCGAAAAACTGGGAGTCAGCAAGAAACAGCTCATGGAAAATGCAGGCAAGGGGCTGGCTGACCTTATCGACAATTACTGCCGCAGTGAGTACGGTATTGCCGAGGGGCGGTCGGTGGTTTTCCTTACAGGCAAGGGCAACAACGGCGGTGACTGCTTCGCTGCCGCAAGTATTCTGGTCTACCGTGGCTACAAGATAACCATCATAGATATCGGCGGTCAGCCCGAAACTGAGCTTGCTAAGGAAATGTACAACAGGATGCCCGACGAACGCATAAACTTCATCGACGGCTACAGGAACAAGACCGTTGAAGCTGCCATAGAAGCAGCCGAACTGGAGTATATGTCCGTTGCAGGCGCCGACCTTTCGGCACTGGAAAACAAAAAAGACCGCAACCCCATCGATAATATTCTTCTTCACGAACAAAGACGTATGCAAAAGGTCACTGAGGCTGTCAGGGAGGCTGATGTTGTGGTGGACGGTGTGTACGGCACAGGCTTCCACGGTCAGCTTGATAAGAATATCGCTTCCGTTTTCGCCATCGGCACAAGCGCTTACTGCGTGGCTGTGGACGTTCCAAGCGGCGGAAACTGCGTTTCGGGTACAGTCTCACAGGGCATTTTCAAGGCTGACGAGACTATAACCTTCGGCTATATCAAAACGGGTATGTCGCAGTTCCCACTGAAAAAATACTGCGGAAAAATAACCGTTGCCGATATCGGTATCCCCAAAGAAGCAATAAATATCACCGACGGCGAGAGGAAATATTTCCGTATTGAGCGCAACCATCTTGCTTCTTTCCCTCCAAAGCGTGAAAGGGACTCCCACAAGGGCGATTTCGGAACAGTCCTTGTTATCGCAGGAAGCTCCTCCATGAGAGGTGCGGCGGCTTTCGCTTCACTGGGCGCACTGAGGAGCGGTGCAGGTCTGGTAAGGCTGGCTTCTGTTGAAAAATGCATAGACACGGCGGCAGTACTCGTCCCCGAGGCTACCTATCTTGAAATGGAGTGCGACGATTACGGTCATATGCTGTTCGACCCCAACCGTGACGCAATACTTGAAGCCATGAAAAAAGCCAAAGCTGTTGTAATTGGCTGCGGTATGGGCGTTACTCCCGATACCGTCGAGCTTACGAAATTTGTCACGGCAAACGCTGAGTGCCCCGTAATTATCGACGCAGACGGAATAAACTGCATAGCCTCGGACATAGATATATTAGTAAAGAAAAGGTCAGAGGTCATTATTACTCCCCATGTGGGCGAAATGGCAAGGCTTCTCAACTGCGAGACTAAGATGATATCCGAGAACAGGATAGTTGTCGCTGAGAAATATGCAGAGAAGTACGATATCACCGTTGTGCTCAAGGGCGCAGGAACAGTTGTGGCAAACAGCAGAAATACCGCCGTGAACCACACAGGCAACGCAGGCATGAGCGTCGGAGGAAGCGGAGATGTGCTTGCAGGTATCATCGGCTCAATAACCGCTCAGGGACTTGGGACTTTCGACAGCTCCTGTGCAGGTGTGTATATGCACGGACTTGCAGGTGATGCCGCCGCAGAAAAGCTGGGAATGGAAGCAATGCTGCCACGGGATATAATCGCAAATCTGCCCGATTCGTTCAGACTGTTAAAGGAAAAGAAAAAGAATATGCAAGGGCAATAAAAAGCGGCGAAGCCGCTAAACACCGGGATTCCAAAGGGAATATATTCCCTTTGGCAGGGAGGTGTGCGAGGAGGGGCGGCGCCCCTCCTAAAAAGTAGTAAGACGGGCGAAGCCTCGTCTTACGGCTGTTCAGCAAGCACCACCCTCGGCTTGACCGACGAAATAATTATCGTTATTTAATTGCCAAAGTAATAAAAACAGCGGATGTTAAAAGTCACACAAAATATCAGATTTAGGAGAGATATTATGAAACGACTTGTTACATTCGCTGTGTTCTTTATGTTCACATTCTGCCTTGCTGCCTGCTCTGTGCCCGTAAAGGGCAGCACCTCCACCCGTGAGAACAACCTCGGCTGTGCCTTTGAGAGCGACGTTTCCTTTGTGCTGGATAAGCTGAACGCTCAGGCGAAAATGAAGCATACCGACGAGGGAGTATGGTCGATAGAGTTCGATTCCCCCAACACTCTCAGCGGCATAAGGCTTGAATTTGCCGATGATACGGTAAATGCTTCATACAAGGGGCTTGAATTTTCCGTACCGCAGTCGGCTCTGCCCGTAAAGGCAATGATGCTGAACCTCATCGAAGCCGTTGAAGAAAACAGCAAGTCCGAACAGCTCAGCGGCGAGGAAAAGGACGGTATGCTCCTGATAAGCGGTACTCTCGAGGGCGGAGATTACACCATTACCGCCGATACCGACGGCAAGCTCCGCTCCTTTGAAATGCCGAACAATAAGCTGAGCATTACTATTGATACAGAGGTAAGCGGTTAAAAGCCAAAAAATAAATCCAACGGGACGATGCGGGATCGCCCCTGCATTCTCAATTCTCAATTTAAAAGGGCGCACAAAGTGCGCCCTTTAGCTTATTTAGCTCCGTCCATAATAGCCTTGAGTATGCTTGAATTCCAGTTGTAGGATTCTCTTGAAACGATACCGAAGCTGCCGTTTCCTGTTATAACGCCGTTATCCCAGACAACGCACTTGATACCTCTCTCCTTTGCGGCAGAAACATAGTAGTTGTAATACTCCGCTCTCGTGCTCTCGTCAGCAGCATTTACACAGCCGAACTCGTCTATCAGCACAGGTATGCCCTTGTCGATGAACCTTGCTTTAAGCTCGTCAAACTTGTTGGCAAGCTCGGACTTTCCCGTGTCGGTGAAGCTCGTTTCCTTGCCCTCGGAGAATTTCCACGGTGCGTAATAGTGGACTGTCATGATGATATTGCTGTCATCGGGTATCACAACGTCCTTTAAAGCCGATGTTTCCGCAGAAGCGGCATAGGATGTTACGATGAGCGAGCGCTTTTTGTTGTTGCCGCCCGATGTGCGGACAGTCTTTACAAAGTCTGCTTCGTACTTGTTGATGATGGCTCTCTCCTCGGAAGTTCCGCCCATCCATTCCATTGCGCTTCCGACAGTTCTCGGCTCGTTCATGCCCTCGAATATGAGCCTGTCGTCGTAGTTCTTGAACCTTTCGGATATCTGTGTCCATATGGATCTCAGCTTTACGCTGTTTGCTTCGTAGCTGTCCTCTGTGGGCTTGAACCAGATATAATCGTCGTGGTGCATATCCATGATAACGAACATACCCGAGTCGTAAGCGTAGTCCACTACCTCCTGCACTCTGTCCAGCCATTCCTTTTGGATATTATTGCCGTCCATGTGCTCGCCCCACGTTACGGGGATACGGATGGTATTAAAGCCTGCGCTCTTAACTGTGCCGACCATTTCCTTTGTGGCGGCAGGATTTCCCCAGCCTGTCTCGGTACTCAGCCCCGTAAGACCCGTATTATAGCTGTCAAGGGTATTTCCCAGATTCCAGCCTGCGTTGATAGCCTCAACTATCTCGCTTGACGAGCGGAAAGGAGTTTCGTTCTCAGCACTGCCGTTGGATGAAACAACGTCCTCAACAATGCTTGTGGAATTTGCGTCGCTGTACATTACCTCCACCGATTCAAGGGTAACGTCCGACTGCTCGCTCCACCAGTAGCCGAGCATAAGGTCGCCCTCGGAAGTGTAGATATTCTTCACAGCCTGCGGAACGAACCACTGAAGTGTAAGCTCGCTGTTATCGGTGATAACAGCAACGTCGTTGTCGGTATAATTTCCAAGCGGCGAGCCGTACATGAAAGCGCCGTTGAATTTTCCGAAGCCGCCGTCAGCCTTTATATGAGCGGTGACAACCTCGGGGACGGTATTCTCGGGGATGAAGCCGAGAGGTACACGGAAGTAATTTTCCTCGTCGTTGTAGCTTATGGTAAGTCCCACATCCTTGGAAGCAGTTCCGTCAACGGGGACATTTTTTGTATGCGAATACTGACAGATAACGCTGTCAAGGCGGATACTTGTGCAGTCGCCCCAGTAGTAGCCGAATTTCAGCTTTCCGCCACGGGTTATATAGTCAGCTATGCTCTCGGGCACATTCCATGTTATCTCGCCGTAAGCGCCCTCAGTGGGAGCTTTGAACTCGGCGGACTGGTACCAGTTTTCATCGGTAGCGGCAGGGCAGTCCCTGCTTACGGATATACCGCATCCGCCCTTGAATTCGTTGATATTGCCGCCCTCGCCGTATATAACGAAGGTAAATGACTTTATCCTGTCTCCCTCGCTGATATAGTCCGAAATAGGCAGCTCTATGGTATTTGCGCCGTCTTTGCGGCTTATGGTCTGATTGACCGACACCTGAGAGCCCAGATTTGAAGTAATATTTTCCATAGGGCTGATATGTGCAGTTGCACCCTCCTCCGTAGTTAACTCATCTGACATTTCCTCTGCTGAAAACTCACTGAATTCAGACACCTGAGCAGATTCCTCTGTATCTGACGAGGAGGATGCGCTTTCACTGTCTGAACTGCTGCATCCTGCAAGAGACAAAGCAATAGCCGCAGATGTTAAAATAGCCGATAGCCTTTTTATCATATGTATATTCCTTTCTGAGAGCTTTTATCTATATCAGTCTGTCAAAAATCCGATGTATATTGTCAGGCACGGGCTGATGTGGGCATCAGCCCCTACAGTTTGAATGTTTTTCGTTACTTTGTAGGGGGCGATGCCTACATCGCCCCGCTGATTTGTATGTTTTTTGACGCTCTGCTATATATCAAGCTCTTGTGGATGAAAAGCATCCGCTGTGATAATTATATCATGTATTTAACGTATTTTCAAGCTGTGATAGATAATTGAAGAAATTAATATTAAGTGAATATGTTTTATGATTTGTATTTGTGGTGCGTGGCAATTAAAAACGATATTTATTTCGTCGGTCAAGCCGAGGGGAGTACTTGATAAACAGCCGTGTGACATAGCTTCGCTTGTCACACTACTTTTTAGGAGAGGCTCTGCCTCTCCCCGTACCCCTCTCCGCCAGAGAGGTCTACACCTCTCTGGACTCTGGTATTATGCGGCTTCGCCGCTTTTTTTATTTTATTGCCGCTTATATAGCTCCGCTTCCTTTACCAGCTTAATATCCACCAATGCATCAATAGCCGTACCATCGGAAGTGTATTCCTCCGAGAACACCTTTCCCTCCTGACGTATCCTGCTGATAAATGCAGTCTTGTCGTAGGGAATGAGCAGCTTCATGCGCTTTGCCGTTTCGGGCAGGTTCTTCATGATACATTCAAGCAGCCTGTCAAAGCCTGTCTGCTCCTTTGCGCTTATCATAACGGTATTGTCATCCTCGAAAACGGTATCGGTGAACGGTGCGGCATCTGCCTTGTTCATAACGTATATCTGAGGTATACCGTCACAGCCCAGCTCCGAGAGCAGATGAGCGGTGACCTCTGCCTGCTCCTTTATCTCGGGAGAAGTAAGGTCCTGAACGTTGAGGATGATATCAGCCGCCGCCGCTTCTTCAAGGGTGGACTTGAACGCCTCCACAAGATTATGGGGCAGTCTGCGGATAAGTCCGACCGTATCTATAAGCATTACGCTTCTTCCGTCGGGCAGTTCAATGGAGCGTGAGGTTATATCGAGAGTTGCGAACAGCTTGTTCTCCGCAAGCACACCTGCATCGGTGAGAGCATTGAGGAGAGTGGACTTTCCCACGTTGGTATAGCCCACTATAGCCGCACACAGCACACCGTCCTTTTTGCGGCGTGAGCGTGAGAAGTCACGGTGCTTTTTCAGCTCGTCCAGCTCAGCTTCAAGATAGGTTATCCTTTTGCGGATGTGTCTTTTGTCGGTCTCCAGCTTAGTTTCACCCGGACCTCTTGTACCTATGCCGCCGCCGAGCCTTGAAAGGGCAGTACCCATACCCGTAAGTCTGGGCAGACGGTACTTCTGCTGAGCAAGCTCGACCTGCAATTTGCCCTCTTTGGTACGTGCACGCTGGGCGAAGATATCCAGTATCAGGGTAGTTCTGTCGATAACTCTGACATCCAGTATCTGCTCGATATTACGCACCTGAACGCCTGTCAGCTCGTGGTCGAATATGACCAGCTCCGCACCGAGGGGGTCAAGCTGTTCTTTCAGTTCTTCAAGTCTGCCTGCGCCCATACAGGTGGCAGGGTCATAGGAGGGGCGCTTCTGGATGATGCTTCCGACAACCTCAGCATTGGCAGTTGAAGCCAGTTCAGCCAGTTCGCCTATTGATGTTTCTGCGTCGAACTCGCCCGTATCCACACAGGCAAGCACCGCTTTCACAGGAGTTTCTTCTGTTTTATTTTCGTACATAAAATATTCCTTTTTTTAATTCATAATGCATAATTCTTAATTCATAATTATGGTGTCCCCTTACGGGGATGGATTTATACTCGGCACTACAGCAAAATATCCATAAATGCTTGTATAAATTCCAAATAACTGCGTCAAACTTTTTCACCATACGAAAGTATGCTTTCAAAAGTTTTCCTTGTTCTTTGAAATTTCTACGGCGCATTTTTTGT
>JAFVBU010000015.1 GCA_017479805.1 Ruminococcus sp. | reverse complement strand
TTGTTGTTCATTTTTTGTTCCTCTTTTCTTTAGTATTGGTTATTGTTTTTTTCTTGGAGCATCGGGAGGCTGTCCCGACGCTCCTTTATTATCATAAAAGACGGCACTTCACTGTGTTTTCAGACACAGGGCAGGTCTGCGGATTCTTTGTCACAAGCGGGAGAATTCCCCAGTATGTGGTGTATCCCACAGCACCTACCACGCTGTCGTCAAACATTTCGTCAAGTTCGTTTTCAGGTGTGATACCTGCTATATTGTTCATCTTTTCCATATCTATATCTCTCAGAAGCGGCAGGAGTGTGTGCAAGCGCCTGTTGGGCACCAGTCAAAGCCTGTAGTAGCCTTAACGATGATACCTGTAACTGTTACGACTACCTCAGCGCAAGGGAGTGTGCTTGCTGCACCAACAGTTGTTTCGTCGAGCATTTCGTCGATCTCGCCCTCAGAAACGATAGCTGCCAGCTTCTTGAATTTTTCCATATCAAAGTTATTATTGTTGTTCATTGTGTTTTCTCCTTTTGTTTTATATTATATATCTTACTTGTTGCAGGTCTTTGAGCACTCTACTGTGTATGTGCAGCAGTAACCGCCGTTGCCGAGTCCGTAGCTTACGAGGCAGCCAAGTGTGCCCTGTGCGATTGTGCAAGCTATTGTCTGCTTCCAGCCTGCTCCGTTGATAGCATCCAGTGCCTGTGAATTCTCATCAAGCTCTGCTGCTACGTTTCCGCAAGCGATGTCCTTTGCTTCTTCCTCTGATCTGTAGATTGGGTTCTTGTTCATTGTTGTTTTCTCCTTTTGTATTTTTATAGTTTTTATTTTGACGGACCCTCAGCACAGCCCCCTTATGGGGACCGTGCCTGAAAGTCCTATATATATCATCCGATCATATAATTATAATCGGCATGAATACGTGCAAGCTGCTGATGGGCAGAATTCGATCCTTACGGTAAGATTAACTGTTCCTTCCGGTGTATTGCTTGCCAGCCTTACACAATCGATCGAACTTGTTCCGCCGATCACATTGGATTCAAACATATCGTCTATCTCATCAACAGGAATGACGCCTGCTAAATGTCCGTATCTTTCCATCGGTTATTTTTTCCTCCTGTATTATTTCGTGCAGCAAGCAGCGGAAAGAGATGCTGTGGGAAAGCTCCATTGTCTTTCCCGTCAGACCCGCCGCCGGCAGATCTGTACGTCTTTTCTTTATATCACGTACATCTCCTCTGCTTCTGCGGCCGCTGCAAGACCAGTTTTACGTTTTGTTGTTCTTTTCTTTTTTTATTTAAGCAGACCTCAGTCTGTTGTAAAGTGAGTAATAGATACCTCTATGTTCGAGGAGTTCCTCATGTGAGCCGCATTCACTGACCTGACCGTTTGCGAATACGTAGATCTTGTCTGCGTCGATGATGGTCGAAAGTCTGTGAGCTATGACTATCTGTGTACAGCCCTGTTCTCTCAGGTAATCCGAGATCTTTCTCTCGTTGGTATTGTCAAGGCTGCTGGTAGCTTCATCGAGTATGAGTATCTTCGGCATACGTGCCAGCGCTCTTGCAAGGAGTATCCTCTGACGCTGACCGCCTGAAAGATTCATACCCATTTCCGAAACTATTGTATTGTATCCCATCGGCATACTCTCTATCTCTTCGTCTATGCAGGCGTACTTACAGCACTCCGTTACCTTTTCAAGATCGATGGATTCATCGTTCATTGCGATATTTTCAAGTATAGACTTATTGAAGAGCATTGCGTCCTGAGGTACTATTCCTATCTGGCTGCATATATTCTTTCTGTCGTAATCCTTGAGCGGGATCCCGTCATAGAGTATCTCGCCTTCCTCTACATTGTAAAGGCCTGTGATAAGCTTGCTCATGGTGCTCTTTCCTGAGCCGGAGGCTCCGACGAAAGCTACTCTCGAACCTGCCGGGATATCGATATTGATATCCTTCAGGACCTTTGCTGATGATTTGTTGTATGCGAACGAAAGATTTCTTATTGTTACGCTGCCGTGCTCGATCTTATTATCTGTTGCTGCGTGATTATCCTCTTCCTCTGTGTACCAGATATCGCTTATCCTCTGGAGATATTCATCTGTAGTAACGAACTGCATATAGGTTCCGATTATCTGTGAGATGTATCCGAGGAAGCTTACGCTTATGGATTCAAAAGCCACGACCTCACCAAGTGAGAGCGCACCCTTGAAGAAGAATCCGATACCGCAGAGAAGGATGAATATTGGTGCGAATATTGTTATGATACTGTTTACCACGCTCTGTGCGCTGCTGATGACGATCTTCCTCCTGAAAGCGTTTACAGCCTTGTCGTAGAGCTTTTTCCAGTTTGCAAATACAGTATCCTCCATGCATGAGAGCTTGATGGACTGTATCGAATACATTGTCTCTACCTGAGCTGACTGCATCTTTGTCTTTTCCGAGACCTCATCGTTTACAGCCTTTGTTACCTTGGGCTGGATGTATACCACGAGGAGCACGTTTATTACGAAGAATCCCAGTGTCAGCATTGAAAGCGTAGTGGATTTATGCAGCATATATGCAAATGTTATTATAAGCGTGCCGATGTCTATTGCTCCTGCAATGAGCTGTGTGGCGATAAGCTCCTTTACTGCCGTGGTGCTTGACAGACGGAACAGCAGGTCGCCTACCGTTCGCTGCTCAAAGAACTTGTAGGGCAGCTTCAGCAGATGCTTGTAGGTATCCGCTTCAAGATGATAGCCTATCAGTATATTCAGCGTGACGAGCCTCAGACTCTTCAGTATGCTGACAACTGCATAGCTTGCGGTGAATCCGAGTACGGCGTAAATAAACGGCCGCAGTCCCGACATTCCCGATATGGTCACAGCCTTGTCGATGATCTTCTGTATCAGTATCGGTGTAAGAAGTGATACCGCATATATCAGCGCCAGAAGAACTATTATCTCGACTATGAGAAGCTTGTGGTTTTTCAGGCTTGAGAAGACATCCACCCATATATTGGGGCCGCTTTTCCTGACGGGGACGTAATCCTCACTTGGTTCGACTGCAAGGACAGCCTTTGAGAAATGCTCCTCGAACTGTTCCTTCGTCAGCACTGCCGGTCCGTCAGCGGGGTTTTTGATGTAGTACTTGCCTTTCTTCACCTTTTCGACGACGACATAGTGCATATTGTCCCAGAAGGCTACGAACGGTCCGTTGAATTTTTCAAGAGCGGTCACATCCTCGACCATATAGGCCGCTGTGTCCATCCCACGGCTTTTCAGTATCTCCTTCATCCTCTTGAATGAAAGGCCGTCTCTGCCTATGTCGACATCATCCTGAAGACTTTTTACAGACTCCTTGCTTTTGTAGTATCTCAGTATCATCAGGCAGCAGCACAAGCCGCATTCTGTCTGAGCTACTTGTTTTATCATTGGTACGCTTAATTTTCTATTCATAGAATACTTCCTCCTTTCTCA
>JAFVBU010000154.1 GCA_017479805.1 Ruminococcus sp. | reverse complement strand
GAGATTTTCTCCCCGAACCACCTTTCCAAAATTTCTACCATAATTTTCCCCCTGACGGGATGCACTTGACTTTTTGAGTGCACTCTGTCAGGGGGAAGATTTTTTTAGAGTATGTAACTTTTTGGGTGGTTTGTAATGCAGACGGCGTTCGCAATTGCTAATTATACCACAAACACAAATTCAGTCAAGACCAAGACAAGCGCCATAAATGGCGGTCTTGACAGAATTTGTGTTTGTGGTTCGGGACAATTACGCAAACGCCCAGCCACTGCCGACCACCTAAAATGTTATTTACCCGTTTATTTCTTAGGGAAGCTAATTCAAAACAGCCTTTTATCCCTTATTTTTCAGATAGCCGAAAATAGCCACACCTGCCGCATTATCGCAGGAAAACTCGGGTGCGGCAAAGTTTGCCCCGTGGAAACGGGAAATTATCCTGTCACGGATAAGCACGTCCGACATAACTCCCCCTGCAAAAACAAGCGGAAGCTCCCCGTATTTTTCCACAGCCCTTTCGGTCATGCCGATAATGGTCACAGCGATGGTGTCAAGGCAGAATTTAGCGATATTCTCAGGCTTTTCGCCTTTATTCAGCATATCCCGACACTTGTTCTCCACTCCCGACAGACAGCAGTTTCCGTCTTTCAGCACGGGCTTGACCTTGAAGCTCTTGTCCGCATTTACGGCTAATTTCTCCAGTTCGATGCCGCATGGGAATTTCAATCCCAGCATTACGCCCGTTCGGTCAACAGCCTGTCCGGCTTTCAGGTCGAGGGAAGTTCCCGCCTCGGTTATCTTAATGATATCCTCGCTGTCAGGCTCACAAAGGAGACAGTCGGTAGTGCCGCCGCTTACGTGGAAAGCGATGAACCGCTCCCCCACAAGGTCGAGCCTTTCTGCGGAATAAAGCGCCGCAAGGATATGCCCCACCTGATGAGAAGTGGTATACATCGGTATGCCGTTCACAGCCGCCAGCGACCGTGCAAAGCCGTTTCCGCAGAGGAAACAGGGCATATACGAGCCCTCGGTATTGCGTGGACGAGAGGACGCAGAAACAGCGGAAATTCCCATATTACCGCACTTTTCACGCAGTCCCTCCACCATGTCGGGAAGCTGAACGGTATGATGGAACACCGCATCGCTCTGCCGCAGACCCAGCTCGCCCTCCTTGACGGGGAGCAGTTTTTTCATCTGGACAATGCGGTTTTCCTCGCTGATATAGACCGCCGCCGAGGTGGTGTAGTTGCTTGTGTCGATACCTAAAAATTCAGGCATTTTCTTCCGCCTTCTGCTTGGAATCCCTTGAAAAAGCGCCCAGCAAGCCGTTGATGAACTTTGAATCCTCGGCATAGGAGTAGGTATTTGCAAGGTTCACAGCCTCGCTGATAGCGGCATTCATGGGAGTGTTCTCATCGTAGAGTGACTCATAGAGAGCAATGCGGAGAATGGCAATATTCAGCTTGGAAATTCTCGCAATGCTCCTTGACTTGCTGTAGCTTGAAATGATACCGTCAAGCTCCTCGGCATGGGCGATAGTCCCCTCGACTATCTTCTTCACCTCATCATTAACGGTTATCTCGTCGATATCCTCAGCGATATCGTAAAGCTCCTGTATATCATCATCACGCAGAAGCTGTTCAAAAACCAGCTTGAAAGCGCTGTCTCGTATATCTCGTCTTGACATTTTTTTCTCCTTTATTTTAATAGGGCAAATATTATTGTACGGTCGGTGGACGTTCCTGTAATTGCCCTTTTAATCGAAGGCAACTCCGCCCACAGTCACGTTAACTCTTGCAACGGGAACGCCTGTCATATTCTGAACGTTTTCTTTGACCACAGTCTGCACATCCTGAGCAACGGCTACAGCCTTTTCGCCGTACTTTACAACGATGCTCATATCTATGGCAGCTACATCGCCGATCATGCTTATCTTGATAGGACCTCTGTTCCTGAGCTTGTTCATTTTGCTGACCTCGCCTGAAAGTCTCGCAACTCCCTTAACATCAAGTGCGGCAAGACGGGCGATCTCGATGATAACATCATCGGATATTTTAAGTTTGCTTGCAGCGGATTTTCTGATCTCCTCAGCTTCCATATTTGTACCTCCGTTCGGAATATTTCCGGTATAATATTTAATAAAATAACCAATTATAGCCTTACTTATATATTATACCAGAAAATTTCCGATTGTACAACTACTTTACTTCAAAAATTCTTATATTTTCTGCTGAAATATCACTCTGGTCAAGAATTATCTCCTTGATGGACGCAGCCTGCGCCTTGTCGAGCCCCTCAGTCTTGACTACTACCTTAGCAGATTCGCCGTCCAGATAAGCAACGCAGTCCTTGAAGCCCTGCGCTTTCACCAGAGATTCGATAGTTCCCTCGCTTTCAATGAGCTTCGAGACCTCCACAGCGTCCAGCGCCTTGACCACCTGTTCATCCTCAGTGATGTCACCGCCGCCTATCATTGACTGCAAGGTCTGTATAGCCTCATCACGGTTGTTCATTTTATCAATGCGAGCCTGAGCGAAATAGTCCGCAGAGGTATCGGCTTCGGCATTGACGAACTCAGTCTCGCCGTAGCTGACCGTATCCGCCTCGTCGGACACGGAAACAATGCTGTCAGGCTCTTTTATCTCGGGAGCAGTAGTGTAGTTTATGTACACCGCCACCGCAAGCATGAGCGTAAGACAGGACATGATTATTTGTTTTTTTCCGATTATGATTGATGGTTTTTTCATAGTTAACTCCTTGAATCAAATTTAATAATTGCGGCAAAGCCGCCGAATGTGACCTTCACTAAATTCGGCTTGACCGTTACTTGCATTTACCCGTCCGCAAAGCGACGCTGCGCTTGCTTTGCTGCTTTTTAGGTGGACGCCGTCCCCCTCGTTCACCCCCTGCCAAAGGGAATATATTCCCTCTGGACTCCCGGTATTAGGCGGCTTCGCCGCTTTTTATTTTTTTCTTGTTACATATATTTTGTTCGTCGGCAAGCCCAACGCCGCTGCCGCCGCTCTGTACATCCTCTCACGCACCTCTGCACTGTCTCCACCCGTACACACAATGACCGCACCGCATATTTCGGGATTTTCCACAGTTTCCACAAGTGCATTTTTCTCATTTCCGCTTCCCGTCATCACATACTTTCTCTCCTCCTCGCTCCTGTTTTCGGACGTTATCCGCCGTCCCTCCGAAGCGTAGACGTACCTGTCACCGCTCCCCACAGTCAGATAGACCCTCACCTCCCCTGCGCCGTCGATACTCCCGAGGAACTCCGCCAATCGCCTTTCGGTATCCTCACGGTAATCCTCCGCTCTGCTCAAAGCTGAAATATCGGTATTCAGCGACGTTTCAGGCTGTTTGCTGTCCGTACACGACGACAGCAAAATGAGCAGAAGTCCCAGCAGACCGCAGAAAACCGTAGCCGCAGTCATTCGCTTTTTCGCAGGCATTTCCCTGAGCTTCTCAATTATTTCCATCCACGACCTCCGTCCCCGAGCCGAGGCAGCTGCGGATGATCTCCGCCGCCCTGTCAAAGTCGTCGGCGCTTACAGTGACCCTACTAATAGATATGCCGCCGTCCGCCGAAATATTAACATCAACCTCGATTTTTCCGCACTCCACACCGTTCGCCTCCATCTGCTGAACCAGCACCGCAGTCAGATTATCTTTCGCCTGCTTTGCCAGTTCAGCGTTATAAAGTTCCATAGAATAGCCATATTCTGACAATTCGTAGCTGCCGAGCCTCGGCAGTTCAGCATCTTTACAGCCACCCACCACAGGCGCAAGGAGAACGATGGCAAAAACCATTTTCAGTATCATTTCCACCTTTCCTCTGAGTGACGTTCCCGAAACAAGCCCACGGACAGCGCAGATCCCTGCGGAGACCATGCAGACCGCAGCCGCCGCTGATTTAAAATCGTCCATCCTCTCACCTACCCGACACAATTCATCAGTATTCCCGTACACAGCACAAACACCAGAGAATAGCATATCAGCACGCTTTGAGCGATGGCAAGTCCGCAGTCAAGGGCGCTGAGCAGCTTGGTCACGGGTTCGGCTGAGAACATCTCCCCCATAGCCGTGCCGACCCACATTATAAGGCGATATGCCGCTATTTCGAGGATGGGCGGCAGCATGATGAGCACCATGCCGACAGTTCCGGCCGTGCCTGCGGTGCACCTGATAACGTCGAAGCTGCTTCTGACCGTGGAATAAGCGTCAGTCACCGCACCGCCTGCAATGGGGATAAATCCCGAAACAGCGAACTTAACCGTCTTTGTAGCCACACCGTCAGCCTTGCCTGCAAGGGTGCATTTCAGCGTCACGAACCCCGAAAAAAGCGTCACCGCAGCAGTCATTCCCCACACAAGCGCCTTTTTCACAAGCGCAGTCAGCTTTTCCAGAGCGCCGTCCATGAACACCGCACCTGCCGCTGAAAGTGCCGAAACAGCGCTGACTACGGGCATGAAGCAGTTGTTGGTCAGGTTTATCACCAGCTCGGAAGCGCCTAAGATCAGCATATTGTAAGCCCCAGCCGCCCCGAGACCTCCCATCGCCGCCGTCAGCCCTGCAAAAGCAGGCACAAACACCGAAATGAAGCCGCCCGTGGACAATATGGTCATGTACGTCCGCTCGAACACCTCGAACAGCTTCGGCAGCACCGCCGTCACCGATGCCAGAACGCACACAAGGCTGAAAATATCCGAATTTTTGCCCCCCGAGATATCGTCCCCCGACATTTTCAGGAAAGTCGTGAGCAGAGTGACCGTCATGAGGATGCCGAGCATTTTCAAGGGCGCAGACAGCCTGTCCGCCGTTTCGCTCTTGATTTTCCCCCATATTCCGCCAATATCGAGAGTTTTCGCCTCGTTCAGAGTCAGGTCGATACCGCTGTCATAGAGGATATCGTCAAAGTCGCCGCTGATTTCCTCGCCATGAGCTTTCAGCGGAATCGCCAAAGTCAGCAGCAAAAATACAGTAAAAATCACCAAAAGTAAACGTTTCATCTCAGCACCTCACCGATCATCCCAAGCAGCGCCTTCATCAGCGGCAGACTGATATAGGTCAGCGCCCCTCGTCCCCAGAATTCCGCCGCCGCCCCGATAGCCGATTCGCCGCAGTCGCAGCAGATATCCTTCGTGATACGCACTATCACGCTGATCGCAGCAGCTTTGAAAATTATGCTGACGTAATCGCCGTCAAGCCCCGAATCCACGAAAATTTCACGAATCTCGCCTATCATCGGCGCAAGAAAGCCCACCGCCCCCGCAATGACCGCACCGCAGGCAAACAGCGACAAAAGCACCGACTGCTCACGGCTGTACTG